>JAQYWN010001003.1 GCA_029379265.1 Rhizonema sp. NSF051 | reverse complement strand
CAAAAGCGCCTTCCACTTATGGAAGGCGCTTTTTGCCTATAGTTAATATATCGTTCTTGAAAACATATATGCGCTCTAGCATCTCTGATGAAGAAAGTGAATTCTGATTGCCTTCTTTCCAACCTTTTTTATCAACTGTTCCCATGACTACATAATTATTTCCTATTATTTTAGGGTTCGATGGACTAAAACTAACAGCCATTAATGGCTCAATTTCCTGCTTTTTAGCAATAATGAGATCGCAGTTAGTACAATATTTACATTGCTTGTTTAGTAAAAGAAGCTGTTGAGGCTCAATGTGAATCACAAGAGGGAATTTACGAATTTTTGTTTTTATGTCACATTTTGGGCATTTTGTGAAAGCACAATCATTATAAGGGTTTAGAAAAAATCTATGCCGTTTTTTAAGATTTTGACCCTGGGACTTATTTGAACTATTCTTAGGCATCTTAGCAGACCTATATTTCGGAAAACAGCCAAATATTATTGTAAGAATACAGGAGTCAGAAAAAGGAAGTCAGAATCAGGAGTACGGCAGGTTTTATCGATTGATTTTATGGCACCCGTCAGTTATTTGGTAAAACCTGCCCGTACAGCAATCAGGAAAACCTACGCAGTATTGGATGTAGAACTAGTTGTCTGCTGTGCAGTGGTGGTTGTTGTAGTCGTGGTAGTAGCAGCTGTGTTTGAAGTGGTGGTTGTACTTTGTGCAGTACCTGCATGCGATCGCACTCTTGGCATAAAACCCAAACAATTGAGCTAAGATTGCTGCACATTCATACTGCTAAAATGCCAATTGGTCATAAAATAAAGACAACAAACTCAAACTAACTTATGGACTGGCAATCCCGAATCACGATTGATCCTAACGTCCTTGTGGGAAAACCAATTATTAAAGGCACTCGTCTTGCTGTTGAATTTATCATTGATCTTCTGGCTGAAGGTTGGACGACTGAAGAAATTCTCCGCAACTACCCTGGTATTGCCCGCGAAGATATTCAGGCTTGTTTGGGCTATGCTAGCGCCACTCTGAAAGCTGAAAAAGTTTACGCGTTTCTTGCATAGAGTACAGATGATGCGCTTTCTTGCCAATGAAAATTTTCCGGCAGATGCAGTAGAAGCCCTTCGTGATCAGGATCATGATGTTACTTGGATTCGTACTGATGCTCCTGGTATTACTGATGTGGAAGTTTTAAACCAGGCTCAAAGTGACGAACGTATTCTGTTGACATTTGATAAAGACTTTGGTGAATTGGCGTTTCGTTCACATTTGCCTGCCACTTGCGGGATTATCTTATTTCGGATTAAAGCACCTTCTGGTAAAATTGTAGCTCAAAAAGTGGTGAGTGCTATTGCATCTCGAACTGACTGGCGTGGACATTTCAGTGTGATTGAATATGATCGTATCCGGATGCGAGTCCTCTAAGAAAAAGGTTGCTGTCGAGCTTTTTCGGATAAATATGCGTAAGCCTGAGTACTATTTAGATCTACTAGAACATTGCTCAAGGGGGAATACCTGTCCTATTGTGGATGGCGTTTACTACGATTGCAAAGCCAAAAGAAAGTAGACAAATGCAAACGTCTTTCCTGATGTTGTTCGGGACAAACTTTTAGGGTATGCGCTCGCTGATGGTGGAGAAGTAGGGTTGATTGTGGGCGATCGCTTTATGTTCTGCCTAATTGCTTAATTTTGACTACACTCTAAATTCCCACCATAAACCTTTAACTGAACGTTCTTAAGAGCGATCGCTCAGCCATTGTCGCAGTCTATCCACCTGCAACCGCACAATTCTCCGAAAAGCGCAGATTGTAACACTATATCTGGGTTATTTCCAAAATTCTCACTGAAAACCTTAACACCCATCCCACTGAACAGGAATCGATACCCTCAGGAATGAGGCGGTAAACGAGAAGATACTTGCCAACAGAAAAACTTCTGAGCGGTGCTAGCTCCTCACGGGTTTGTCCCATCTGAGGAGAATTCGACAGAAGTTTGAGTTTTTCTTCATCATCTCTAATATCAAGCAGTCGATGGAATGTATAGCCAGATTTCAATGAGGTCATTTTGAGCCTCAGGAGATTGAATAATCTGTGGGGCTTTATGCTTTGGCTCAAATTAGGTGAATATGGCGATCAAGTACTGCATATAGGCGTGAAAGTACACAACGTGTTGTATCTCATTCAAATGAAACCCACTATAGTAGTCTCGCCATGCGATCGCTATTTCAACTCAAGGGGAATGCCTATCGCTGACAGATCAGATTATAAGTAAACCTGATAAGTATGATGACCAAAGCTAATCAATAACCCCTTGCTTTTGTAAAGGAATGTAAAGTAATATATAAACAAGCGAAACAAAAAGTCGCCTAAAATACATAATCAAATCAAGCAATCATAAAAACAATGACAGCAACCTTACAACAGCGCAGTAGCGCCAATGTATGGGACAAGTTTTGTGAATGGATCACCAGCACCGAGAACCGGATCTACATCGGTTGGTTCGGCGTATTGATGATTCCCACCCTACTTGCCGCCACCA
>JAQYWN010001002.1 GCA_029379265.1 Rhizonema sp. NSF051 | reverse complement strand
GATTAATTTAAGTAGATTGGCAGAAAATAAGTATAGGTGAAAAAAGGTGAATGCTTATCATTACACAAGCAACAAGTGGAGCATAAAATCTTAATTTATTCCCACAAATTTACTTATTTAGAGATAACTATTTTATGAAATTCCTCTTCGTTTGGAAATATTTCAAAGACCTTGTCCATACCAGTAAGTTCAAATAATATCCTAACTTGCTCATTAATCGAGCAAACAACCAACTTTCTATCTACAGATTTTAGTGCTTTAAAAGCTAACACTAACGCTCCCAAGCCAGAGCTATCCATAAACGTCACATTTTTAAAATCCACTAATACAATTTTTGTAATTTTTTCTCCTTCAATAATTTCCGTAATTTTTTCTCTAAAGTTTTGTGATTGAGTAGAATCTAAATTACCGTTAAGTTGAATAACTTTCACTTGCTGTGTCATAATGTTCAAGGACTTACTGGTGTAAATAATGTCATTGTATGGCGAGATATACTAATCATAATTCATTTAAAAGGGTAATCAGATGTGAGGAAAGTGTGAAAGAATTAAAAATCTTTCATTCTGGGACAACTTTTTTCTCTCTCTAAGGGTGTAAGGGGAGAAGTAAGGTGTGTTAACCCCAAATCATACACTCAAATGGTTGTGAAGTTATACTAACTGCTTGATCCTATAATTCTCTCTAGCTTCTCTAGACTTAATATGGTTCGTTAATGTTGTCATCTGTCGAGCCAAGCAGTTCTCAGTTTCACAGAAGCAGAGTGGGAGAAAACTAATTTTTTCCCTAAGTTCCCCAGCTTCTCCTGCCCCCACACCTAAGAGTGGATCGGACTCACCTTAGCCCGATACAACAGCTTGTCAGCTTGACGGTATCCAGTGTAACGTACCTTGACAGTTTCTCCAAGTTGTGCATTACCTTCGAGGAGTTGGTGGACTTGGGGATTGTATGACAATTCGGCTCCTACAGGCGCGATCGCTTCTACCCCCCACTGTAACAAAAGTCTTTCTAGGGGTTTTTGTACGAGTGGCACTATATTGAGTGCTGGTAACTGCGGATTTTCTCGCGCTTTTTGTGCTGCTGTAGGAAATTGCAATAACAAAGACTCCAACAATTGCAAAGTTGAGTGCTGGAACTCTTGCAGCAATAGCTGTCGCTGCTGTTCTAATTGTGATTGAGACAGCGAATACTCTTTTTTTAAATCAGCTATCTGTTGTAATAATTCTTGAGTTGGTGCGGTGTCTCTCACTGCTATCTGAGAAAAAGTTGCTACTAATTCACTCAAAGGCACCTGTAGCACCTGCGACAGCTTCAGCAGCACATCTACCCGCATCTGCTCAACCCCAAACTGCCGCAGTCGCAAGATTTGCCGTTCTGAGACACCAGCAGTGCGACTCAGCACCTTAAAACTAGAAATACCCACCCGTTGCATAAAATCTCGCAACTTCTGGGTAAAATCTATTTGACTGGGAATTTTCGATTGTCTATCTTGGATTGCACCCACCCTTGAGCCTCCGAATCTTTAATCAGATTTTACTCACACTGGACAAAGTTAAAGATTAAGAATTTTAGCTCAAACTTAAACAACTGTGGAACGCCTTAATTCAATGATAGAATTTGCAGGATTGACAATGCGTCCAGTTCAAACTTCAAACTTTGATGCCCTTGTAACAATCTGGGCTGACACAGAAGTAACACGTTTTCTTCCTAGTCGGGCTATCCAGTTACAAAAGAAAGAACAAACATAGCGATCGCATCTTTCATAGAACATTGGAAAAAATCCAAAAAATTGAGCAAGTAATCAACCTTTACAGAGTCACCGAAGAGTTGGAAGTAGTTGTCATAATTTTGCTAACTATACTGATGAATGGTAATTTAGCTTAGGTAGTCAGATGTTTGTAACCAAGTGAATGTCAGTAAAAATTTGAGATCTCGGTATTCATATTTTTCCTTGCCTTTATCTCCAGCATCTGAAAAGCTTTATCTGAAAAATAGATTCTGTCTCTTTGTAAAAATCTTTTCAATACTCTTGTCCTCCCAATTCGGTATTCTGCATCAGAAACCCAAGAGTATTCCTGACGAATTGCTTGAGCGTAAGCGTTGTATTTTAATGGATCTGAACCTAAAATGCTTAAGTCGGCATCTAAAAGAATCTGACTATCAATAGTATTTGGCTCAGCCTGATTTTTAGTATTTATAATCATACTAAATACGGAATCTATTACTGATGATGGTATATCTAAATTGCATAAAGAGACAAAAGCATATTCAGCACTTTTTTCTTCATTATCCTTAGCTTTAGAATCGTAAATAATATCATGAAACCAAGCTGCCATTTGTATAGCCACAAAGTTTTCAGCAAGAGGTTCAAGTATACTGGCTATATTAAGAACATCCTGTATATGTAACAAGTTATGATAGAAACGGTTATTTTCGGAATATGCTACGACTAACTCCCAAAATATTTTATTGAGTGAATTTGATTCTGATGAGAAAGTAGAAAACAACTTTTGCCATTCTAGTTGGAAGTTACCTAATTGCAT
>JAQYWN010001001.1 GCA_029379265.1 Rhizonema sp. NSF051 | reverse complement strand
GGCGGTTTTCCCGCCGTAGGCGACTGGCATGGTGGGGTTCAGTTTTTACGAAAATTATGGTTAATTAACCGGACATGATATCAGATTTAAAATCAAAGCAACGCAAATTACTCAAGGCTGAACTCAAGGCAGGTGCAATTATGTAATTGTCGAGTTAAGCAAGAGTCCGATGCGACACGATAGACGCAATCGACATTTAGATTTTCTCTTGTATTCTGTAGGTGCAAATAAGCAGATATTAAATAGAAGAGATTGCTAGACACAAGTCGATAAACAAGCTGCAATCAAAGCAATTGT
Source organism: Rhizonema sp. NSF051 (assembly GCA_029379265.1). Taxonomy (GTDB): domain Bacteria; phylum Cyanobacteriota; class Cyanobacteriia; order Cyanobacteriales; family Nostocaceae; genus Rhizonema. Next base: position 2,245 of record JAQYWN010001001.1, on the reverse strand, counting down.
CTGTTTAACAGCTTTAGCAGCAACGTTATCAGGTTCCTATGCTTTTTATACCGTATTTGCTTCAAAAGCGATCGCCATGACTTGTCAACAAATGGAACAGGTTAGTCAGCGAACTGCGAGAACTCATTTTCGGTTTCATTGGGATGTGCTTGTAACCAGTTGAGTAAATCATCAATCGCTGTAAAATCTAATAAAGCTTCGCCCAGTGCTTCTAACTGTTCTAGTGACAGAGTCTGTACTTGCTTTGTAACTTCTTCTGGTATCTCTCCTACCCGTTTTTGTAATTGCCGTAGAACAAGTTTCTGCTGTCCACGCTCATAACCAATGCGTTCACCTGTGGTAATGTAGCTCATACTGCGCTCCTGCTCAAATTGTTTAAACTGTTCCCAAAATTCTGCTTCCAACCCGAATGGCAATATCATAACCCAATCAATGAATCGATACAGGTTACGAATATCCTTTTCTGGCATACCGAAGTCATAAAGTCGGCGAATTAAGCTAAATTTCCATCTTTTTCGGTCTTGAAGTTGTTTAATTGTCTGCTGTGTCTTCAAATGTGCCATCACAACTGTTGCAAATGGATTGTCACTTGCTTCTAATTCTGCCCAATTGTCTGTATAATCCAAGAGTTTGACGCTGCCAAATCTAAAACTTAAGCTCGTATCTGGGTAATGAAAGCTGTATTGATGAGGTCGCCATTCAGGGTTTGTATCGCATAAAATTGCAAGGCTAATTGCTGGTTTACTAAAGCGGTCAAAAATTCGTAGGTTATAGGAAAACATCCTTTCGGCAAAGTTATCTTCCACAGTTGCTTGGATCTCTAGATGAATTAGAAGCCAAATCTCTTGTCCTTGGATGTGCCAAACTTTGACTAATTTATCTGCATATCTTCTTCCTTGTTCGGCTTGACGAGTGATTTTCTGAAACTCTTTATCTAAAAATTCGTGGGGACGTTCCCAATTAATTAATGCAGCTGTTTGCGGGAAGAAAAACTGCATGGCTTGCGGGAAATATGCTTCTATAATTTCTTTCCAAGGGCTGTCTAAATCGGCTCTTTCGCGTTCGGAAGTCATTAATTAGTTTTATATAGTACTGGTGTTGTCATTATCAGGTTTGCTGGCTGTGAACAAGTACAATATCTCCAGTCAGCTCGACGCTGATGCATTTATGGTAAACACAGCCAACATCAAAATTATGCGATCGCTCTCAAGTATCGCACACTGGTACGTTGCTGCTGAAAAAATCCGGCGTAGTTTTGAAGCAATCTGCCTCTATAACGATACGGTTGCGACTGGCGATAAAGATGTAACAGGATGTCTAAAGCTTTTCAAGCTTATTTAGCTTCCAAGAAAAAGCGTTTTGAGGTTTACGATCGTCTTGCTAAATCCTGAGTTTGTTGATATTGAAGTAGCAATTGCTATTCACGACGATTTGGCTGTTCAGATCCCCGACTTCAAGGAAGAAGTCGGGGATCTTGGCTTTTACGAATCTATTCAAGGCTTTGGAGTTGCGATACGGCTTAAGCCGTGGCCTTCTCTTCTCCTGACGGAGACGCTGCGCGAACGAGAGGCTTCGCCAACGGCATCGCTATAGTGAACTGAATAATAAAGTATTCAATCCACCATGACTAGGCGATCATTACTAGAGCAATTCTCAGTTGTGTCTCATAGATTCTCGCCCTCACAAGAAAGCCCCTATCCCAATTTTGGAAGAGGGGTACATGATAATAGGGGTGAGAGAATTATGTATGTGACTTAATCGAGTTGCGCTCTCCATGAAAGCGGATGTAATTAAAGCTTAATTTGTCGTCAGCTTTATTTCTCATCAACCTTTTCGATATCCTCAGGTTTACCACTCTCAGAGATTTTTGATGGACCTGATTTACCAGCACCGGAGTTGCCGCCAGAACCGCCAGCACCGCCAGTGTGTTTGGAATCTGTGTTGCCTTGTTCTTCCTGGAGCTGTTCAAGGCGGTTTTTTTCTTGAGCTTTATCTTTTTGATCAGCCATGTTTTATTTACCTTTTTCGCTATTGTTTAGCTCTTAACTTTAACATTTTCTTTATTCAGGTGTTCCAAAGCAGGTTTTCGATTTCCGGTTGCCCACCAGAAGAACGTGAATTCGATGAAAGCCATTTAGGTAGCCCATCAGGGTTTAGGCGACAGTTCCAATATTCTGCAATCCAGATTTTGATCATTGATATCATGTCCGTTCGATTAACCTTAAATAATTGAAGAACCCCACCC
>JAQYWN010001000.1 GCA_029379265.1 Rhizonema sp. NSF051 | reverse complement strand
CTCCCCTGCTTCCCCTGCCTCCCCTGCTAGAAAGCCCCCTTGTCTCCCCAAAACTTACGCGCGTGAAATTTTTATGGAACCAAAAATTGCTAAACTTCTTGACGGTAAAGCAGTAGCAGCCAAAATCAACCTTGAACTTTCTGCTACCATTACAAAGTTACAACCCCAAATAGGGCGTCCGCCAGGTTTAGCAGTGCTGATGGTTGGAGATAACCCAGCTTCAGCTGCTTATGTACGGGGTAAAGAACGAGCCTGTGCAAAAGTGGGCATTGCCTCATTTGGTAAACATTTCCCAGCCGAAACGACTCAAGCAGAACTCGCCCAGGCGATCGCCGCACTATCTGTAGATGAACTTGTTGATGGCATTCTTGTACAATTGCCTGTACCCAACCACCTAGATGCTAACGTCCTTTTACATCAAATTGCGCCAAATAAAGACGTTGATGGACTCCATGAGGTAAACTTAGGACGATTAGTACGGGGAGAACCTGGTTTACGCAGTTGCACTCCGTATGGGATTATGCGGTTGTTAAAAGAATATGACATTTCTTTACAAGGAAAGCATGCAGTGGTAGTTGGACGCAGTATTTTGGTAGGTAAACCAATGGCGTTAATGCTACTTGAGGAAGACGCGACTGTGACGATCGCCCACTCGCGCTCATCCGATTTGGGAGCTATTACCAAAAAAGCTGATATTCTAATCTCAGCTGTAGGTCGTCCGGAACTAATTACAGCAGAAATGGTAAAACCTGGCGCTGTTGTGGTAGATGTGGGAATGAATCGTGTTACTGATGCCAATGGAAACAGTCACTTAGTTGGGGATGTCAGCTTTGACTCAGTTGCTCCATTGGCAGAATTTATCACCCCAGTTCCTGGTGGTGTTGGTCCGATGACTGTTGCCATGTTGTTACAAAACACGGTGGATAGTTATAGCCAAAAGTGAAAATAGGATTTGTCATTGGTCAGTCGATAGATGACTCTTTCCTTTAAAATTGTTACTTACATAACAGAACAACAAGGAAATTTTCAGGATGGTAGCAGCTGATAATCTTCAAAAAATTCCAGAGTCAGCAGAATTTGACCTGTTAGTCTACTTGAAAGAGCGACAAAAGCTTTGTGAAGTTGCTCTGGAAAAAGCAATACCCATGCGTTATCCAGAAAAAATTTACGAAGCAATGCGTTACTCGCTCTTAGCCGGTGGTAAGCGTCTGCGACCTATTCTGTGCCTTGCTACCTGTGAATTGATCGGGGGTACAATAGCGATGGCAATGCCTACTGCCTGCGCCTTGGAAATGATCCATACAATGTCGCTCATTCATGACGACTTGCCGGCAATGGATAATGACGATTATCGTCGGGGAAAGCTAACCAATCATAAAGTCTATGGCGAAGATATTGCCATTTTGGCTGGGGATGGTTTGCTCGCTTACGCATTCGAGTATGTTGTTAATAATACTCAGGATGTCCCGTTGGATCGAGTCTTGCAAGTCATTGCTCGCTTAGGTTGTGCAACTGGAGCAGCTGGGTTGGTTGGGGGACAAGTACTCGATTTAGAATCGGAAGGTAAAACAGACATTTCTTTAGAAACCCTAAATTTCATTCACAATCACAAAACAGCAGCTCTATTAGAAGCTTGCGTCTTGAGCGGTGGTATTTTGGCAGGAGCATCCTCTGACAACGTACAAAGGCTATCTCGCTATTCTCAAAATATTGGGCTTGCCTTTCAAATTGTCGATGACATTCTCGATGTCACCTCCACTCAAGAGCAATTAGGCAAAACCGCAGGCAAAGACCAAAAAGCAAGTAAAGTAACTTATCCTAGCCTTTGGGGGTTAGAACAATCCCGTCAACGTGCTCAAGAGTTAATTAATGCTGCTTGTCTTGAACTAGAACCCTTTGGGGAAAAAGCATTGCCGCTCCAAGCAATAGCGAAATTTATTACGAGTCGCAATCACTGAACTCATTTTGGATTGAAGATCAGTAGGTGGCATCTGATACATTCTCACACCTACAACTGTAGGGCATACGAAACGGTGATCGGCAATCCTTAATAACAAACACCAAAATACCATGCAGGATTTAGGCGACATATTAGACAACCGGGTGTTGCTGGTTGCTCTGGTAGCTTGTTTGATCGCTCAACTATTAAAGCTCATAATCGAGCTTGTGAAAAATCGTAAACTGAATATTAGTGTTTTGGTGACAGCAGGAGGAATGCCTAGCTCTCATGCCGCGCTGGTTTCCGCTCTGGCGGCTGGTGTTGGGCAAACAAGTGGTTGGGCTTCTTCAGAATTTGCGCTGGCTATGGTTTTTGCTATCATCGTAATGTACGATGCTGCAGGAGTTCGCCAAGCGGCTGGTAAGCAAGCTCGTATTCTTAATCAATTAATAGATGAATTATTTCACGAACACCCAGAATTTAACCAGGCTCGCCTCAAGGAATTGCTGGGACATACTCCCTTTCAAGTCATAGCTGGCTCGGCTTTGGGTATCATAATATTTATGTTAGCTAGATCAACTTATTAAGGGGCGATTACTTTAAAA
>JAQYWN010000999.1 GCA_029379265.1 Rhizonema sp. NSF051 | reverse complement strand
GCCCTTGTCTTTGGAAAAAAATGTTTAATCTCTATTTGATGTCCTCATAGGGGTAATAGCAACTACTCCTGCTAAAATGAACATAACGGTAAATGTATGTAAGGAAACATTTTTCTTCTTACTTATTTTTTATGATTTGTATGACCCTCTCAAACGGCTACAGTCGAATCAATTCGATGTTTATTTATATCGACGCTTGTTAGAGGTTAACATGACAGTTAATTTTATCAATAGTTTTACACAACCAATCTATTTTCTGACAAATAAGGTAACAAAGCGCATTGAATACATGAAATGTTTTAGAGTAGTTTACCTAAAACCAAAACAAGCTGCTCGAGGAAATGTGCTGATTTCTTACCGGATTGAACCATTTTTTTTAAAACCAGGTGAACCTATTCCTAACGATCACACTTGGTATTGGGAATGTCGGCAAATAGCACAAACCTTTTTAGCTCTTGGCTATTGTGTTGATGTCATACAATTTCACAATCACAAATTCATTCCAGAAAAAGAATACGCCTTTTTCATTGACATCCGTGATCGGTTAGAATTACTTTCTCCATTGCTTAATAAAGATTGCATCAAAATATTACATAGCGATACAGCTCATATTTTGTTCCAGAATACTGCTGAATGTAAGAGACTTCTGGCATTGCAAAGAAGAAAAGGTATTGTCCTCAGCCCAAAAAGAATTGAGACACCGAACCTAGCAATTGAGCATGCTGATTGTGCAACCGTTCTGGGAAATGAGTTTACTATTAATACTTTTAGTTACGCAAAGAAGCCAATTTACCGTGTTCCCATTTCTAGCCCAGAAGTTTATCCCTGGCCTAAAGATAAAGACTTTAAAGCTTGTCACAAGCGTTTTCTCTGGTTTGGTAGCAGCGGTCTAGTTCACAAAGGTTTGGATTTAGTTTTAGATGCTTTTGTTGAAATGCCAGATTACCATTTAACTATTTGTGGACCAATCGCTCAAGAAAAAGATTTTCAGAAAGCCTTTTATCAAGAACTATATTTGACTGCTAATATCCACACCTTTGGATGGGTTAATATTAGCAGTAATAAGTTTATAGAAATTGCCAATAGTTGTTTGGGGATTATTTACCCTTCATGTTCAGAAGGTGGTGGAGGGTGTGTAATCACTTGTATGCACGCTGGTTTAATTCCAATTGTGAGTTATGAATCAAGTGTAGATGTCTATGACGACTTTGGCGTTATTTTAAAAGAATCGTCTATAGAAGAAATCAAACATTCTATCCAGATAATTGCCAGTCGTTCTGCTTCAGAACTCAAAATTATGGCGAGAGAAGCCTGGGAATACGCAAGAACCAATCACACGAGGGAAAAATTTGCAGAATCATATCAAAATACTGTAAATAAAATTATTAATAATCACAGCCAAAAAGACAAGGAGGCTTGGATATGGAAAAACAATCAATTGTTAGTCAGTTAAGAGTTGCTTTCGGAGCGAAACTTCGTTCTATGAATGCTGGTATACTTTCACGCTGGATTTTTTATTTTAAAAGTCAGCCACTAGCAGTTAGCAAAAAATCAGCAATGGTTATTTCTCCCCATCAAGACGATGAAACTCTAGGCTGTGGTGGTCTGATTGCCCTTAAACGGTCGCTAGGAGTTCCTGTAGAAGTCGTTTTTCTGACTGATGGACGTTATGGAAGACCTAACTGGATTACACCAGAAATGATTGTAGATGTTCGTCAGCAAGAGGCTGTGAAAGCCCTAAATATCTTGGGAGTGGCAAGCTCGGAAACTCATTTTCTTGAGCAAACAGATAACTCTTTGCAGGATTTGTCTAATGACCAACGGCAATATATAATTGAGCGCTTAGTTCAAAGACTCCTGTCTTTTATGCCAGAGGAAATTTACGTTCCTCATAGAAAAGATATTCATAGCGATCATGAAGCGACTTATCAATTGGTCAAAGAGGCGATCGCTGCATCGGGAATCGAGATCGAACTTTTACAATATCCTATTTGGATGTTTTGGCAAAATCCGCTATCTTTTAATCTAAAATATAAAGACATAGCTGATGCTTACCGACTAGAAATTGATTCTGTTAAAGATAAAAAAAAGCAAGCTATTGAAACCTATCAATCTCAAATTCCTGGTTTAACCAGCGGATTTTTAGCGCGTTTCTTTTTACCATATGAAATTTTTTTCAAGAGTTAGAAAAAATGCATCTACCTAAATAGATTTTTTCTCGCTTTCTTCACTACATATACTTAATCAACACCTTATCAAAGAGTTAAAAATAAAATCATGAGTGTGCTGACATTGACAAAATCTTTTGTAAGGGATTTACTTCCACCTCCGTTAGTTCGTTTAATTCAAAGTTTACTTTTTATCATTGATACATATCGACTTCGGGGGTTTGATTTACATCTTAACTGTCCGGATCGCCGCTTACTGGAAAATACTATTATTCCTTATTTTGTTGAGCGAGATGAGTTTCAAACAGTTCTATTTGTTGGCTGTGATTGGTATACAAAACCTTACAAAAAATACTTTTTTAGTAAAGAATATTGG
>JAQYWN010000998.1 GCA_029379265.1 Rhizonema sp. NSF051 | reverse complement strand
AAACACCCTTTATATTCTTTTACCACGAAATATTACTATTTCGGAGATGTCTAATAATAGCTAGCTTGTCTAATTCCGGAGAGTCTGACGCATTTGTAAAGCTAAATTTTTTAGGTAACACTGAATACAGGGAACTGAGAACATTCGGAACTTTATACTTTAAGTCTCGAATGTCAACTCCCTGTGCATTTGAGCGATGTTCTTCGTTCAGCAAATGAGACAAGACATTAGACAATGATACTATAAACTTTTCTACTGGTGCATCATCTTGCTTGTTGTTCAAGTGTAAGCGCAAAATCGGGATAAATAACTTGCTTTGTTTTTGTAACAACACCCAAAGGCAGATATAGGTAAGTAAGCAAAAGGTGAATCGATAAACAAAAGCTTGGTGGGATTCTAACTTGTTGCCTTTTTGATTATAAAGAAACAATAGCAGCTTACGGTGCTTAAAGTTTTTATTGTAAACATCCAGTGCTATTTTATCTTGTAAAGGTACAAACAGTAGAGGTAAAGTGCGAATACCAGTTAAATCGTACTCCATGCTAAAGGTTTGTCGTTCCTCTATATCGCAAAAGTGAATGTCGCTGATTGTGATTTTAGCTGGTAGAGTACATAGGGAGTTTCCCTGTGCTTTCGCTTCTCCAATGGAGATATACTTCAAAAGTTCTTTTGGGTTTCCCCGCAAAATTGGCTGGAAAAGTGTATTGTTCTTGAAAATATTGTTGATATCATCCTCAAGGATCGTATTTTTAACACAGATGTGTAAGGGATACTCTCGGGTAGGAAAAAAAATCTTTCGCTCATTCAGGAGATTTTTCAGTAATTGCTTTAAACAATCTATTTTTTTCTGGACATTAAATTTTTTGAAGCTTTTCACTATTTTCTGAAACAACTCCTGTTTAGCCACCTCGTCAGAATCCCTCAAAACTGGTTTGACTACTTGTTCAAATCTGCCTATCGGGTTATATTCTAGTTCCCGACTAGAGTTGTAACCTTCTGCTGAGGGATCATAGAGGGAGGCAAACAAGAAATAGTATAAAAATACTATTTGTAAAATCTTCGTTGCAAAGGTTTCCCGCTTGAAATCCTCAGATAATCCTGCTTTGTGTTCCACACTATCTGGATCTAGCAAATTTAAATAATATTCAAAAGAACGTTTTCCTCCATAAGTTTGTACTTTGCCATCCAACTTAAGCTTCAAACCGAAGATAAATTGAATTTCTCCCTGATTCTCATCTTTAACTTCTCCCAAGTAGCCGTCTATTTTGGGTATGATTGGCAACATATCAAAGGCGTCACCTCTGGAAAATAAATCTTTGTAATTTACCGAGGTTCCCCCATAGTTAACCAAGTAATCGCCATCTGTTTTAGTTGTATCAGCGATATAATCTTCGAGGATTTTTAAGCGTCTGATAAAGTCTTGTAGATAAATTACACCGTCTTGACTAGCTTTAGTATTCGTATTTTCTAGGAGAAATTCTAAATAATTTATCTGTGCCTGTTTTTTGATTTTCCCTAAAGTTTCTGTATCAATAATGTTTTGCAGTCGGTAAAAGTCAGATTTATAGTCTTTTTCTAAATCTTCAAGAATATAATTTAAATCTTCCCGTTCTACTGTACTTTTCCCGGCAAACTTAACATCAATATAGTTTTTTAATCCTTGACGCAACTGGTTATTAAAATCACGAGTGTTTTGTACGCTAATAGTCAATTTGTGAAACTTTAAAATGTCTCTTTGATTTGAATTCCTACTAAAACTTAGTCGCTGCTTTTGCAAACCTTGATATGGACTAAAGGGATAGGTGAAGTCTAAGCTAGCACTGCCACCTTTGAAAGTCTGTAAATCTGTGATTAATTTGCTAACGAACTCCTTGACGGTAGAATCACTTCCTATAGCACGCTCTAGTAACTGCTTAACGCCATCTCTAATCTCATGAACTTGACTGTGAAACCTTTCTTTGGAACCGGGACTAATGTTAATAGTAGCAGAGCGTGTACTGCTGCCAGACGAGCCTAAGGGATTGTCTACCTGCAAAGCTGCAACTTGAGTCGCCACACTGTCAATGTCAATGCGTAAGCGATCGCCATCATCCGAAATCTTAAAGATTTTCTGCTCACTCAAACAATGCAAAACTTTATCTAGTAAATCGCTATAATCTACGTAGACTAAATCATGACCTTCATTTATACTATTCACTCTTATCAATCCTGGCTATCAACGGTTTGTCGTTTGAATACTTAGTATAAATATTCATCATATTCGCACTGGCACCAAACTGCGATAGTTTGTGCAGAAGCTTTTCTAAATCTTATGTAAAGATGACTCCCTTTCTATCGTGAAATTACTTAGTATACAAGTTATTAATTAGACACGTATAACCTTAATGACGCAGCGATACTTCGCTGTAATATTTTTAGAAATCCTTATATGTGTTTCTTCGGAGCAGAGCATTCATTATTTTTCTATGAAGCGATTTTGAAGAGTCGGCGATAGTCTTTACATCCACATTTATGATTAGTACTATGGACAGATAAACAAAAGGATTTATAG
>JAQYWN010000997.1 GCA_029379265.1 Rhizonema sp. NSF051 | reverse complement strand
GGGAGCTTTCTAGCAGGGAGCTTTCTAGCAGGGAGCAGGGAGCTTTCTAGCAGGGAGCTTTCTAGCAGGGAGCTTTCTAGCAGGGAGCAGGGGGAATGAGGAAGTAGGTTGAGTTTGAGAATTGGATAATTTATTTTTTGGAGTTTTCTAGGGAAACGGGAGTTATTTTTCTGGTAAAACAATCTTACTTTTAGCTACTCAACTTGTAACGCTCCATTGATATCAGTAATTTCCCATCGGGTTTGTTCGCCGTCTCGCCAAAAGCGCAAGGCAACAGTCGCATCTCCAACAGCTAAATTTGTAAGTTCTAAATCAGGCAACCACTCTGGAAGCACGGGTTGTAACTTTAAACGTCGTTTTGGGGCATCAGCTTCCAAACCAAGGATACTACGGAGCAGTAAGAAAATTGAACCGGCAGCCCAAGCTTGGGGAATATTAGCATCAGGATAGGGTACGGGGAAGCTATCGTCTTGGCGTTCAATTCCGGCAAACAGTTCTGGCATTCTTCCTGCTTCAAAATAACCAGCAGCTGCAAAAATTCCCTGTGCAATCCGATTTACTTCCTCATGATAGCCGTATCGCTTTAATCCAGCCGCAATAATAGAGTTGTCGTGGGGCCAAACGCTTCCTAACTGATAACTAATGGGGTTATAAGCCGGATTTTGAGCAGATAGAGTTCTAATACCCCAACCGCACCACATATCTTTTTGAAAAAGGCGCTGAACTAGCTTTTCTGCTCGTTCCTGTGGTATAATACCAGACCATAACAATTGACCTGGATTTGAGGTAATTGACTTAATTTGTTGCTTTTTGTTGTCCAATCCCAAACAATAAAAGCCTTCTTCCTCCATCCAAAAGCGATCATTGAAACGTTGGTAGAGATCTTCGGCTTTTTTACGAAGGGTGATCGCGCGATCGCCTTCACCCCAAATTTCATAAATATCCGCAGCACGTCGCCAAGCATCGTAAACGTAGCCTTGTACTTCACAGGGAGCTATAGGCGGTTCAACTAAACCACCGTCTGGGTAAACCATCGAGTCACCAGAATCTTTCCAAGCTTGGTTACGCAAACCTTTAGGAGAACGAGTCAAATACTCAACAAACCCGTCACCATCAAAATCGCCGTATTTGTCAATCCAAGTGAGTGCCTTTTCCAGTGGTTCTCGACACTCATCCTGTAGCAGACTGAGGTTAGAATTCCAGCTATAAGCTTCAGCCAAAGTCACAATCCACAGAATGGTAGTATCCACCGTCCCATAGTAAGGCGTGTAAGGTAGTTGTTGCAGTTGAGTTAACTCATCACGCCGCAATTCATGCAACATCTTCCCAGGTTGGGCATCGCGCCAATCATCCACCTCAGTTGCCTGTAACTGAGCTAGTCTTACCAGGGTACCACGGGCAAATTCGGGATAAACTGCCATTGTTTGCAAGCTGGTAATAATCGAGTCGCGCCCAAAGACAGCAACAAACCAAGGAATACCTGCAGCAGGCATCCAAAAATTGTGTCCGTTGCTCTCTACTTTAATTCGCAGCGCCCCCATATCCACAAGTGCCTGCTCGTAAAATCCGGCAATTTCCGCATTAGACGATCGCAACTTCGTTGCATTGCTGAGGAATTCATCTCTCTGCTTTCCTGCTTCGGTGTTGTGGGTTTGGGTACAGGTATGTTGCGGAGTCTTGACATCACTATCGGCTAAAGCTGTAAAGTCAATGCAGGTATGCCACGTTTTCCCTGGAGCGATGGTAACATCGAAGACAAGACGACCATTGGCATAACGTGCCTGAGAACTGGAATTTGTAGGTTCCGTGGCGATCGCTCTTAAGAACGAGCCGTTGCGGTATTCTGTTGTCAGCACTCCATCTTTCCACCTCATTTCTGTATCGCCGCGTGTCAATATTTGTTGTGCTTTGACTTCAAAAATATCAGCAAAGTCCGAACGGATCGCCAGCATCAACTGAAACTTCACTTGTTCGTGATGGTGGTTGGTGATATCGATATCTTCATGCATACCCCCAACGATATCACGACGGATAGACACTAGCATTCGACCATAGGGTAAAGTTCCGTTAACCGTGCGAAGTTCGCGATTGGTAAATTGGTAAAGTACACTATGATGGTTGAGGCTGCTGGATGCTAACAAAAAAAGTGGGTTCCGATTCAGAGAAATTTCGTAGTAGGAAATCAGACGGGTATCTTGTACAAAAAAACCTTGGGCAAGATTATCGTTGATGGAACCGTCAGAAGCAGTGACAAGGAAAGAGGAACCATCATTGATGGTGATAATTCCAGAGTTAACGGAAACTTTCGTCGGCATAATTTATCTTTCCTCGCTCAGCCACTACAGCAAACCCTGGATACAAGTTTATATCATTTATAGCAGTTCTAAATCAAACATGTACTAAATGAGATATCCGACTTTTTGAAGAAGACGGGTATCTGGATATGGCGATTCTCACAAATCATAAGTTATTAATTGAAGACAATACAAACTAATGTATTTCCTAGTATTTTTTCTCAACTCGTATCTTAATTTTACACTAAATTAACTTTTTAAT
>JAQYWN010000107.1 GCA_029379265.1 Rhizonema sp. NSF051 | reverse complement strand
GGGGGAGCAGGGGGAGCGAATAGTATCAAGATTTTCGTGAAATGGTATAATATCTAAATGAGAACCGCTACAATTATCTTTTTCATACCATTCGGAATTGCTAGACAGTCTGCAATTTAAGCTTTTTTAATTTTTAACTCCGCTTCCCGGTTGAGTTCTTTTTTAGCATCCTTCAATTGTTTCCAGAAGATTTGAATTTGGTTGTATGCGTCTTGTGGGGAAAGTTTACCATTGGTTTGCAGGTTACAAATGTAACTTACTCTTTGGGAAAACTCTTGTAAATTGGCGTTAAAAACCAGATCCTCTGGCTTGAACTGATCATGATCAGGACTGCGAGGATAGAGAAAATCATATAGATTAGAGAGAAAATCAGATTGCTGATTCATTGCTACTATTTATACTTAGTATTTTCATTTAAAAGACATTAGAAGGAAAGTAGCAGATGGACAAGGAGCTAATCACCTGCTACTGGCATTGTGTAGGAGAACGTTGTGATTAATTTGCGTGAGCCAATTCTTGAGCGACTGGTTGAAAAAGATTCACAGATTGGACAAACTCACGTAAAGCATCTTTCAATCTTTGGTCAATTTCTTCATCAAGCTGAAGACTGCCATCTTCCTGTACTTGGATTTGTTTGTCTATTGCGTAAACACCACCCAAGAGATGCCTTGCTCTCAATTCAGACAAGACAGGTTTCAGGGCATATTCAATGGCCAACAAATGAGCAATTGTTCCACCAGTGGCGATGGGCAGCACAACTTTTCCCGCCAAAGCCCTTTGCGATAACAAGTCTAAAAACGTTTTCAAGACTCCGGTGTATGCTGCTTTGTAAATGGGGGTGGAAATAATCACACCATCAGCCTTCTCTAAAAGGGCTTTTGGCTGTTCCAAAGCAGGGCTATCGTATCGTCCAAACAGCAAATCTTCAGCAGGTAAATCGCGGACTGAGATGATATCGGTTTGGAAGCTGTCTTGCTGTAAAATCTTTTTGGCATATTCCAGAAGAGCGTAGGTTCTGGAAGGATGGGAAGGACTGCCGGCGATCGCTAAAATATAAGCCATCTTTTTTTATCCTGATTGTGATGTTTTGTCAGCATTCAACGAATGCTAAATGCAAGTTATGTTTGTGTTAATCTACGGTGGCTGCTGTTTTCGCTTTCTGTTGCTTGGGGAAATCGTGATTGGCAACAATTTCTCCAAAAGGACTCAACACCTGCTGTTGCTCAATTGTTGGGATCTCCAATGGCAACCGAGGAAAAAGTAGTTCTGCAACTCGATAAGCTTCTTCTAAGTGGGGATAACCAGAGAGGATGAAACTATCGATCCCCAAGTCGGCATATTCCAACATCCGGGCGGCAACGGTATCGGGATCTCCTACTAAAGCAGTCCCCGCCCCACCTCGCACCAAACCAATCCCCGCCCACAAATTCGGGCTAATTTCCAAAGCTTCCTGACTGCCACCATGCAGTTGACTCATGCGCTGTTGTCCAACGGAATCCATGCGAGCATAAGTTTTCTGAGCAGAGGCGATCGCATCTGCATCCAAATACCGAATCAATTGATTGGCAGCATCCCAAGCTTCGCTCTCGGTTTCCCGCACAATCACATGCAAGCGAATACCAAACTGCAACTTCCTTCCTTGTTCCTCTGCAAGTCGGCGAACTGAAGCAATCTTTTCTGCAACTTGAGACGGAGGTTCACCCCAAGTGAGGTATACATCCACATGTTCGGCAGCAATGCGCTGGGCAATAAAAGAGGAACCGCCAAACCATAAGGGAGGATGGGGTTTTTGAATGGGGGGAAATAGAATTTTGCCATTGTGGATGTTAAAATAATCACCTTGGAAGTTAGTGACTTCACCTCCAACAATCTGCCGCCATACTGTTAAAAACTCATCTGTTAATCTGTAGCGATCATCATGGTTCAGGTGCAAACCATCCCCTGCCAACTCTACGGGATCGCCACCTGTCACTACATTAATCAGCAAGCGTCCATCGGAAACACGATCAAACGTTGCAGCCATCCTTGCGGCAACCCCAGGTGATACCAAACCGGGACGCACCGCTACCAGAAAGCGCATCTTTTGTGTGTGAGTTACCAGCGTTGATGCCATAATCCAAGCATCTTCACAAGAACGACCGGTAGGTAACAAAGCGCCCGTGTAGCCTAAATGATCGACTGCTTGAGCAATCTGGCGCAGGTAAGAAAAGCTTACTGCCCGTCCGCCTGTTGCAGTCCCTAAATAGCGCCCATCACCATGAGTTGGGATAAACCAAAGTAGATGCATGATGCTTATTCAGACTAGTTGCAAAATTTAGCATTTTTTACGGTTTATTTATCATTTTACCGTATTTTATTTGGACTGTCTCCATTATTGCACAGCCAACCACTAAAGACAAGACTTTTTTCAAAAAAAGCAGTATTTTAGCTACAGCTTTTAGACAGAACTGCTGAGTGTTAACTTCTCACGCTTCTTCTTCTTATTGCGCTGATAACTGGGATTCCATTGCAACCAGTATCCTTCCAATGCTCTGGCGATCACATCCGCTAGCTTACCAAACAAGGCATACACCAAGATGCTCAGCACTACGACATCTGTTTGCATAAATTCTCTAGCATTCATCGCCATATAACCGATCCCAGAGTCAGCAGCGATCGTCTCTGCGACAATCAGCGTCAGCCACATGATCCCCAAAGAAAAACGCACGCCAACTAAGATCGAAGACATCGCCCCAGGAAGAATAATCCGCCAAAACAAACCCCAGGCATTTAAGCCATAAACTTTTCCCATTTCAATTAATCCGGGATCGACACTGCGGATTCCGTGAAAGGTATTTAAGTAGATTGGAAACATCACACCCAAGGACACAAGAAATAGCCTTGCTTCCTCTCCAATGCCAAACCACAAAATCACCAGAGGAATCAAAGCCAAATTAGGAATATTACGAAGCATCTGGAGAGACGTATCCAACAACTCTTCAGCAAGAGGATAAATTCCATTAAGCACACCCAAGCCAAAACCAAGACTTCCCCCGATCAAGAAACCCATTGTTGCCCGCGTTGCACTGATGCTGATATTCCTAAACAGTTCTCCACTCTTAGCTAATTGGATTGCCGCACCGACAACACTTAAAGGAGCAGGCAAAATTCTGGTAGGAATCCAACCGATCATGGAGAATAATTGCCATAGAAAAAGTAGTAGCAAGGGTACAACCCAAGGAATTACCTTCTGAATATGGCGATTTTTAAAATATAACTTTAATTGGTATTTTTTCATCGGGAAATTTTCACTTTTTAGCTAATACATCTTTGGGAAGAATTTCGGCATACTGTTCAGGTGTCAAAAATCCATCTCTAACATTCACCTTCTTTGGAAGAAGTTTTAAGCTGTACCAGAGATCGGCAACCTGTTGCTGCTTGTTGATGGTTTTCTCAGTAATAGGTTGCAACCCATAATCGTACTTATCGTGCATTTTCTTAAGCGTAGGTACATCAAGTTGAGTGCTAGAAGAAAGTAGTTCTGCCACTTCTTGAGGATGATCTTTAGTCCAGATTTCGGTTTTTTGAAGTTCCTCAAGAAAGACTTTAATAACATCTGGATGAGCTTGGAAAAACTGACGTGAGGTCGAGTAAAAGTTACCAGTATCCCGTAACTTGCCGCCATCTGTGAGAACACGACCTACTTTCTTCTGTTCTGCTCTAGTGACAAATGGCTCCCAAATGAACCAGCCATCGAGTTTTCCTTGACTAAACGCCACATTTGCGTCTGGCGGTGGAAGAAAAACAGACTCAACATCGCTAAGTTTTAACTTCGCTGCTTCTAACGCTTTTACCAAGAGGTAATGACCAATAGATGCTTTTTGAAAAGCAACCTTTTTGCCCTTTAAGTCGCTCACACTTTTAACAGGAGAGTTCACAGGAACTAAAAGTGAGATTCCTTTGCCACTAGGAGGCATAGTAACCAAATAGATTAAGGGTGTACCTGCGGCTTGTGAAAAAACAGGAGGCGACTCTGCTGTGAGTGCAATATCAAGTGCGCCTGCATTTATGGCTTCTAACTGTTGTGGTCCTGCAGCAAACTCTGGCCACTCTATATTAAACCCTAGAGGTGCCAATTTGTTTTCCAAGATGCCTTGCTTTTCTAGCACTGCTAAAGAAGTAAGTTGTTTTGAACGCACAATCCTCACCACTTGCTTCGCGGCGTTATTAGAAGAAGCTACTTTTTGCTGAGTTGTGTTTGATGGGGTACCGCAACTCAATAGAATATTAGAAAGCAAAAGGCAGTAGCCAAGGAAAAATAAGAAGTAACGATGAGTTTTTCGCAGCCGTATCCAGGATTCAAACTTTTTTTTCAAACCTTGCATGAGTTGACGCTATTGAATGAAGAAAAAACGGTGGTAATTACCCACCGCTTGGCAAGAGAGCAGGAAAACATGAAATGACAAAACAATTTTGGATTGTCGATTGTGGCAACCGATTAACCGAAAATCGGGTAACATAAAGAGGTCTTGGTCAAGCTGAAATTGCTAATCACACACTTTACCTTGACTACTGTGGATATGGGGTTTCATTAGACATCTCCAGTTCCGGACTTAGGGGCGAACGGCCGTTCGCCTTGTATGCCTTATGGGAGCGTCACGAATATTGGGTAACGATTGGTAACTCCTGGTTTAGTACCCAATTACCTATGTCTCGCAATTTGTAATCTACAGGATCGTGAAGCGTGAAGGTGCGTAAATCCCGCCAGTAACGATCAAATCCATATTTGCTTGCAGTGGAGCGGGTTCCCATTAATTCAAAGATGTTCGTCGTAATATCCAATCCCACTCTTGTCGCAAAAGCTTTGGCAGCAAAAACAGCGATCGCCACCTCTCCCCGTTCTTGAGCAGTCACATTAACATCCTTCTCCCAAGCTTGTTGTACTTTTGCCGCAGCTTGATCGGCTAAAGCAATGGCAGCTTGGAGTTCAGTCCACAGTTCACCATAGTGAAGTAGGATATAGGGATCAGCCACGATGCGATCTACCCCTGATGAGATCCAGGGTTTAGTATAGTTTGTGGTGTATTGTTTTGCAGCCGCAAATGCTCCTTCTGCAATTCCCAGATATACATGGGTTTTGGTAAGCTGGGCGATGATTCCCAGAAATGTGGCAAAAGCACTATCAGGAGGATTGGGATGTCCTAAAATTTCATCTTTTTTCACCAAAACATTGTGAAATGTGAACGTATCACTATCCGTTCGCCGTTGCCCAATATTCTCCCAATCCTGATTGGAAACGACACCTTCCCGGCTTTTGGGAATGACAAATAAGAAAGGGAGTTCAGCGCCATCGCCAACAGCGCTAAAAACCCTCATATCGGCGACATCAACACCTGTGCCGAAACTTTTAACACCATTGACTCGGAAATGTTCGCCGTCTGGACTAATTTTCAACCGAGTATCCCGCGTGTTGATAGCATTAGCCCAAAACAAATTATTCCGTGATGTTTCCCAATAGTATCTATCCTTTTGCTCTGGTGTTCCCGAAACATGCGCCAAAGCAGTTAAATTAAGATGGTTACCATACAATTGCCCAATAGAACCATCAGATAAAGAAAGTTTTTGGATAATTTTGAAGGCTTCTGCCCAAGTTGCTCCAGTTCCACCATATTCTTTCGGTACAACCAACGGCAGCAAACCACTTTCACGCAGTCGCTGTACCTCCAAATTCGGCTCTCCCGCTTTAGCATCCCGTTCCACAGCTGTTTGGGCAAGTTCACCAGACAGGGTTGAAGCGATCGCAATCCAATCTTGAGTTTGTTTAACTTCTAACAGTTGTACCATAATTGTTAATTGTTAGTTGTTTGGAATGACTGACTATTCATGTGCCAGTTATAGAGAACTCACTCTGTCTATTGGCTTCTGAGTACTGAAATATGCTTTGATCGCTTACGCGATAGCCCATTACACGCTGCAAAATGTGTTCTACTGTTTGGGCAAAGACTGCATTTCCCCTAGCTCTAGGACGCGGAAGGGAAATTGGACAATCCATAGCGATCTGACCGTTTTCCATTAGTACAACTCGATCTGCTAGAACCACTGCTTCTTCTACATCATGGGTAATCAGCAGTGCAGTAAATTTCTGTTCGAGCCATAAACCTTCGATCAATTTTTGCATCTCAATCCGAGTTAAAGCATCTAAAGCACCGAGAGGTTCATCTAGAAGCAACAGAGAGGGTTTACTTGCCAATGCTCTTGCTAAAGACACCCGTTGGCGTTGTCCACCAGAGAGTACACCAGGCCAATCTTGAGCGCGATCTTCCAATCCTACAGAGCGGAGAACTTGTAAAGCATTTTGCCGCACAAACAGTTTCGAGCCCAGCAAGCCTAGCTCCACATTCGCCTGTACCCTTTGCCAAGGCAATAAACGGGCATCCTGAAACATTATCCGTACCCTTGGATCGATCCGACAATCGGATTGTCTGTCATCCAAAAATACAGCCCCTGTATCTGGAGAGTCTAGTCCTGCAATCAGGCGTAGCATTGTACTCTTGCCACATCCACTGCGACCGACAATTGCGACAAATTCTCCTGGCATCACCTCAAGATCTATGCCTCGCAAGACTGGTAGACTTCCGAAGGACTTTTTCAGCCTTTCAAGTTTTAAACGCATTCCCCATTCAGATTCCATATCTGTCAAAAAAACCTCCAAGTGTTAAGCCTTGCACAGGTAAAAACGGTAACTATAAATAGGAAGGTAGAGAAAAAACGTAACTATGCGACAAAATGTAAGATATTAGAATTACCTTCATAGTTGGGTTTCAGCGCTGTAGACGCGCTACTCTGCGAGAAGCCGAGTAGGGCAACTACAAACCAGTAATGATTATTTGCACAGACTTACTGACTGACTCCTTAGCTCGAGTAGAACAATGAACAGATCTCAACCGAGCAATAAATGCGATCAAGAGCCTTTATTGACACTGCTTTGTCCCGAACTTTTAAAGTGTCTGTTCAGATGAAAGTTTTGTTGAACAATGGTTTTCAATAAATTACGGTAAGTTGACCGATTAATCGTATTTACTTTTCGCAGTATTGCATATCTTTATGGAAAAGACAAGTTTAATTTGTAAAAAAATGCAACATAAAAACTGATCCAGACAACAGACAAAGCAGCTTTGTTGCTTCTCTACACTCGTATTTGAGAGTCGCGCCTGATTCATAATACGGAGTAAAACAACAGTCATTTTAACAATTCTTAGCAAATCATGACCTTGATAATGATAGGACTTACGCATTGACAAAAAGCTGCTCTCTGTAAATCAGACTTATTTGCTGCCCAACATCTTTAATTAAGTCCTAAAAATTAGATGAGGATTTCAATCAATGGAACAGCAACTAAATCAGCCCATTTCAGAAAATTTGTGGTGGGTGATTCCTGACAAACTGGCAGGCGTTCGCAAGCCAACGGCAGAAGAATTGACCGCGTTACAAGCTGTGGGGGTTGGGGCGATTGTCTCCGTTATGGATGACCCCTCAAACCTGAATTTGTACGAGCAAGCTGGTATCCCTCACCTGTGGCTGCCCACCAAGGGAGGCACAGCCCCAAGCCGGGAACAAATTCAGGAATTACAAAACTTTGTTGAGAGCCAGAATCGCCAAGGCAATGCTGTTGCCGTCCATTGTACCAGTGGCAGACGGCGGACGGGAACGATGCTGGCTGCCTATCTGATTCATGCTGGCTCATCTTATGAATCAGCGATTCAGACCATCCAGGACGCAAACCCTGATGTCGAACTGCGAGAAGCCCAAAGCACTTTTTTACGGGAATTGGTAGGATAATAAGCATACCACGACCTACCCACTCATCTTCATCTTCTCAACAATATCCCATCATCTTTAGCCATCACCAGTTTTTGTTGTATCATGACCTGGTAGAGTCGAAGGGAGGTATTATCCTCCGCTCCTCTCTGTTAGAACCGTGCGTACTCATTTCTGCGTACACGGCTCCCGATGTTCTAGGCTTTCGCCAAGCTCATGTGAATGTAATCGTGGCAGCTTTCATGTATCGCTACAAGGTTATTTATCTTCCAGTTCTGGTGGTTTCCGTCCACGTGATGTAAATTGGTTTTTTCGCCTGGAAGCATTCTTAATCCACAATAATCACATGTATGGTTCTGCCTTTTGAGGGCTTTAGAGGTTGGTCCATCGTAAAGCTTGCTGTTCCGTTCACTCCAGTATGTGAGGTCTCCATCGTAGGGAGATTTTCCACCTGAGACATTAGAGTATGCGTTTTCTGACCAAGGAACTTTTGGGAATGCTTCTTCTACTAGTTTTCTGCTAGTGTGTTTGTCATTCTTGGTTTCCTTGTTGAATACCTGGAATGCTCTGTGATTTATGAACCAGAGTTTGTCTCTTGTTCCGCTCATGTCACAGTATTTGTGGTATTCTCTCCACCCTCTAACTATCGGTGCGAGCTTTTGGGCTTTAACCTTGGAACCATAATTAGGACAGTTGATTATGGCTTTTACCTTCTTACGGAATGCTCTAAAGTTGTCCGCTGATGGGACGCATTTGAATTTTCCGTTGCTTTGCACTTTGAAGTGCCAGCCGAGAAAGTCGAATCCATCTGTCGCTGCGGTTATCTTGGTCTTCAGTGGGCTGACATTCATTCCTCTGGCTGCTAGGAATTGATTTATTCTTTCGAGTATCTCTTCTGCATCGTCTTGTGGTCTGATTATTATTACCATATCGTCGGCGTACCGAATTGATGGTGTAACTGTCTTTTGAGGAGGTGTTTTATCAGATATATTGAATCCATTTTTATGGTATCTGAATATCTCCTCAATACCATTGAGAGCGATGTTTGCTAATACAGGACTCACAACACCCCCCTGAGGCGTTCCCTGTTCTGGGAATTCAGGGTTTACTCCGGCTTTTAGGCACCGAAATATGCCGACTTTTAATCCGAGTGGTGCTATCAATTCATCCATGATGGTTTTATGGCTTATCCTGTCGAAGCATTTCTCGATATCGAGTTCTATGACTCGTTTATCTTTTCCTTTTTGGCTAGAGTTTAGGAGGTTGAACACTCGCTTTTGAGCATCGTGTGCTGATCGTCCTGCCCTAAACCCGTAGCTATTGGCGTGAGATGTTGCTTCGTGTGCTGGCTCTAGTGCATACTTTGCAAGGCATTGCCATGCAAAGTATGCGATTGTGGGAACCTTGAGGATTCTGATTTTTCCATCCTTCTTCGGTATTGGTATTTCCCGTAATCCGCTATGTTCCCAATTACGGTAGTTCTTCTTGAGGTTTTCTTCCAATTGGAAGCGTTCCTCACACGAGAGGGACTTCAAACCATCTGTACCTGCGGTTTTTCTGCCAGCATTTAGCTGAGTTACTTGTCGAATAGCCAAGAACCTCGCAGCCTGGGACTTCAGAATCAGTTTTTGGAGAGACCGCGCTTTCCGCATATCTTCTGCCTTAACCGCTTTGAACAATCTAATTTGCAGGCGAAATAACTCTCTGCGGAATTTCTTCCACGGTAGGTTCTTCCAGAGTTCACTAACCTTGTGGCTGTGTCTAACCATGCTCTACTCAATCGTGATTGTTTTCTGAACACCTCAGCGAAATTACTCGCTGTCCTACCCGGATTGAGAGAGTTCCGTATCTCGTCATACCTACCTGGGTTCGACTATTCCCAAGACTCTTAATCCGTTTTTATTCGTTCCTCGGATGGGATTGTTCTGTGTAGTTAGATGTAGCCAATTCAACCGTTAGAACCCCATACTCAAGCCGCTTACGACGCAAAGATATCGGCGGGATTATCTCTAACGAGGTCAGGGGGTATCAGTATTTATGCCCTGCCTGTTTGTGGGTTGCTTTTCTAGGCTCGGTTTCATCATGTACACTCCCTGTTAGCGCCAGTGTCAGTTCATAACAATTGTCTGATTGCGCCCTGTTCCTAGCTTCACTCTGTAGAATTCCGAGTCTACTCGGTGTAGGCAGATAAGGAGTCACCTCTGAGTTTGAGGGAGAGGGCTTTCACCTCTATTCCATCCAAAGTTCAATACGTCTATCTGTGGTTAGATTGACATATTGGTTAGCCTATATATTTAGCTAACAACGAATCGCACTTTGTCACATACCACAATCCTCTTACGCACCATGCCAGGGGAGCGGGGCTCTCCTCCGCCACCGCCCCTACCAATTGGGCTTTATTATTTCTTGTTTCTTGCTTGAGTCTCCCCTCATGGATTTGATTTGTAATGTATCCCATTTGATCGCCATGCTGGATCATCGCGTAGTTCGATTTTGCGTCTGCATGAATGGTGCTCGCAGGGACTTCCCTTGAGCCTATCCTAACTGTTTTTTCATCTGCTTCGAGTTTACCCTCTCTAAGTGGGAGACCATTATCCCCCTGGTCTTTTGCTATTTGTTGGTTGATTCCAGTCAGTACTCTCGCCTTATCCTTTGATCCTTCGACAAGAGCCTTGTTGTGTTTGTAGACTTCGTGTAGATCATAGTCTCCGGTGTATAGGAAATGTTTCCATTTGCCGCCAGGGAGTGCAGCGCAAAACTCCGCGAATTTTGACAGTGGGATGTAGGGTTTGTCCGTGTTTCTGTCTTCAATAAATGGTTGGAGCTTTCTGATACCCGTAGAATGTGCATCCTTTGGATCTGGATGTACTAATCCCAGTATGCCTTCTTCTTCTCCCAACTCAACATCCTTTGGCGCAACTCTCACACCAAGTAGCTCCCCCGTATCTTCATTCCAATGCCCGACAAATCCCTTCAGGTCATCGAGACTAACACCTCCTATATTAAGGGGCACGTCCAAGACAACGCCTTTCTTCAATGCCGCTGCTGCCTCTGGGTGTGCCTTTGCCAAAGAACTTTCCTTGATTGATTTCTCTAGAATCGTGTGTGGCTTCGGTTTGGCTCCTTCCTGGAGTCGATCAAGGGATAGCTTGCCCGTGTCACGTACAGAAAGGATTACGTTCATCTTTTTGCAGTAGTTCGAGATCGCTTTTTTATGCTCCGCTGTGACGAACTCCTTCACGACCAACGCGTCGTTCTTGTATTTCTCGAGATTGACTCGGGAAGAATCTCCCCCTGATGTAGATTTGGTTACATTCGCTAAGTGTTGTAGGTGTTGTTGCGCTGGTAAAGGCGATCGCTGCACTGCCCCACTGTTCTGCTGCACAACGTGTGTAAGCTCATGGGCAACCAACTCCTGTCCGCCGTGACTCCCTGGTTGATATTCTCCTTGCCGAAAGAACACATCCCGCCCCGTCGTAAAAGCACGCGCCTGAATTGACCGATTCAACTGGTCGGACTGTCTATCCGTATGGACTTTCACTCTACTGAAATCAGCCCCAAAAGCTTGCTCCATCGGTTTTCGGATATTGTCTGCCAAGGGTTGTCCACTGCCCCGTGCCTGTTGAATGGAAGTTTCCACTTCAGAAGTTGCAACCATGCCACCTTCACCAGATTGAAGTTGTAATATTGGCTTCATTTGAAGTTCTTCTTCTAGCATATCCTCGCGCTGGATTGTTTTTGTTTCTGACTTCATTTGAAGCTCGTCTTCTTCTGACTTTTCCTCACGCTGAAGATAATGACTCTCCTGCTGGGCAACTGGTGCATTAATCTGGTTGACAATAAGTGATGCTACCCTATCTGCTTCCTGCTCATATTTATCCCCAGGCGCACCAATCGTCAGCTTGGCTTGAATATGTGTTCTCACATCTACTATTGATGATGGTGTAGCATTACCCCATTTCTCAAATAGGCTTTTTCTAATAGCATCCCGTTCTTCTTTACTAGGAATACTAGATAATTTCACTTTTGGTGATAACTTTGAGTCAGCTTGTGTCTGTTGATCAATTAAAGGCGGAACAATTGGTTTATGTTTCTTCTTGCTTGAGGATTGCCCAAATGATTTTTGTACTCTTTCGTAAGCCATATTTAAAAAATTTTTAAAGTTAAGAAACTATAAGAAACTAAATGATTTTTTCATGAAACATTTACCACTGTCAATTAGACTAAGGTTGAATTTTTCATTTGTTTCTACCTTGGTTTTGAGTTAAGGTATTGCACTAATCTTGTGAGTTTAATGTTCGGTTGACAATATTATGCTCATATTCCAAAGTCAAGTTTGTATCATCGCTGAGTTGTAAAGAGACTACCGGCGCTATCGAATAGCTCTCTCCATGGACAAAATCGATAAAACTACCGGAATTTTCATAGGCAATATTCAGGCGAGACAACACCTTTTTATCGGTGGTGAGTGGTTGGGAAAAGTCGATAGCGGCACGATAGTAATCATAATTTCCCAGTGTGAATTCTGCCGATTTTCGAGATGTTCAAAGCAGAAAGTCAGCGATCTTTTTACCTGTCAGATCATCTAAGTGAATTTGCAATCGACTCATATCCTTAATTTGCTTGGGAATTATACTCTAGTTGAGAGTTCAATTCTTAAATACAGGAATAACTGATTTTTCAGGAAAAAAATATCCGAGATATCAGGAAGTACAGCAAATTATTGCTGACTTGAGAAAATTGCTAATAAATGATTGGGTACAGTAATTAAATTTTTCAGACACCAGTACCCAATTTTTATTATTGATGATTATTTAACTTAATTGTTGGTTGAACCAAGTTTCTAAATCAGCAACAGTCGTAAAATCTAGTAACGCTTCTCCTAAATTCTCTAATTGTTCAATTGATAATCCTTGAATTTGCTGTATTAATGAAGCATCAAGTTTACCAAAACGGCGATTGAGTTGACGCAGTATTAAGTTTTGTCCTTCTTCGTGCCTCCCTTCTTGCTTGGCTTGTTCTCTGTGTATTTGATACAGTGGTTCTAGTCGCATAATTAACTCCTGATCGTCAGCTTCTAACTGTTGATTTATTCTTAAGTTTTCCCGCAAGTTACAAACTAATTCCAGTGCGGCTTTTTGGTATGGATGATTTAATGCTTGGCTTCCAACTCGATAATCGCTTGTGACTGTACGCTGCCTCTACCTAAAAGCCTCAACCATAATGTCTCTGGTGTTGGTGGTAGTTGATGTATTGCCACAATTGCTGTCCGCCAAGCATCTGGGAGAAAATGTACTCCTGATAACCAATCTGGTTTTTGCACAGTTCCAAAGCTAGATAATCTGGTTTCCGATACGGTAGGTGTTAGTACCCACAATTGGGGAATTTCTGAGTCCTGAAGTTTGGTTTTATTGGCTTTGGCTTCTCGTCGCAGCAAAGCCTTGACTTCTAATAATTTAAGAACACAATCGCATATTTCATCGGTAGAAGCTGGATTGCGGAAGGGTTCAATTATCGCCGGATTTTCAGCAAATCTGCCTAGCAAACCCAGAATTTGAAAATTAGAGTTTTGCTGTTTATTAGGAGTGAAGAAAACATCAATTTCTTTAATCTCTCCAGCAACTTTTTCTGATGCCTTGACTTCTCCATAATTCTTTAGTAATTCTTCTAAATAGTCTTTGGCAAATTTGTCATGTATGAAGCGCGTCATTAAGTTTGATATTAGTCAGATTAGTGAACATATATAATCATATAATAAAGCGACACGTATTCTTGAAGAAAGAAAAGATTCAAAATAGCTTTATTGGAATTAAATCCGGCTAAATGCCATTTTTTTAGCCTATAGTAAAGATACCCCCGATTGTAGTAAGCTTTAGCATCCTCCGGATTAATCGCAATGGCTTTGGTGTAATCGGCTAGAGCTAATTCCCATTTTTGAAGCTTATATAGCAATCCTAAATCATTCGTTAAAAACCAGATCCCCGACAACTTCTGCGAAGTCGGGGATCTAAGAACTTCGTTTACAGATTGGGGTTTTCTTGCTTGTCCTTTGGCTGTAGTTAAATTGCTTTGTCTATTGCTCCCAACGCCTACTCAAGTTGATTTGATTCCCTATAGGCTAAACTTAAGGTTTGCCAAGCAGCAACAAAGTTATCTTTAAGATTCACTGCTATGTGTCTCCGCGTCAATTTACATCCGTCATTTTTGGCTTGACAGACTACTATAACGAAGTGTATAGACAAGAAAGAGACTCAATCTGCCAGGAGAACTCACTCACCACCAAAAAAACACAAAACTATAGCACTTCTCGTTTACATCACATACATAATCCCCCCCACACTTCTTAGCATGCACCCCTCTCCCAAACTTGAGAGAGGGGCTGGGGTGAGGGAGAGAATCTATGAGACACAACTGAGAATCGCTATAATTGGCAAAAACCAACTGAACGAACGATACAGAAAGGGAACATAAACAAGCAATTTTCTCATGTAACAACCATGCCGATCTCAAAATTAGACAATTTGGCGTCTGTTATCTCAAACCGCACAGCCATCGTTTTGGGGTACGAATTTAATGAGAATAATGAGCTTTGGCAAGTTTGGGTAAGCCATCCTAATATGGGTGATGATTTTATCCTTAAGTCTGCTTATAAGACAAAAAATATTTGTGATGAGTCTTTAGAATTTTATGC
>JAQYWN010000996.1 GCA_029379265.1 Rhizonema sp. NSF051 | reverse complement strand
TTTTAAAACTTGTACAGGTTTGAATTTATGACTATATTTGTATAGATATGATGTCAGATAGTTCCCAACGTGGTAAGAGAGGTCCAGCTCCTTCATGGAAACTTGGTCGTACCCGTGCTATTAGGGTGCCAATTGTCTTAGCCGATGCTCTACTAAATCTAGCTAGGCGAATAGACGATGGTGAAGAAGAGCTAGTCAATGCTCACTTAACTTTGACTCAACAAGTTTCCTGCATGACAGATGCTCAAAACGATGCTGAAAAGGAAACGAATGAAGAACAAGTAGAGAAACGGGACTTATCTGCTATGCTCCTTGAAGCTCAGGTTATATATGCTAATGCTCAAGTCCGGTTTGTTGAAGTTCAAAATACTCTTTTTCACAAAATCAATGAAAAAACAGAACAAAGTATGGGGAATGAGAGCATTGAATGATCTACCTATCGCCTTATTCTCGTGAGCTTAACTTGCTGTACTATTTGAATACTCTTAGTAAATGGTATGAGTAAATATACTACTATAAACCACTAAACATTTAGTGATCCAATGGGAGGTTTTTCCCATAATACTTGTTTTATTTCACGTCAGAGAAAATTAACTTTCATCTTTCTGGCGATAGGCAATATTAATGCGATGAGAGAGTGAAACTACAGTCATTCAGCCTTAGAAGTGTTGGAATTTATTTGTTGTGACTGGTTGGATCTTCCTTGAGATCTCTGCCTAATGAAACCCAAAGTCACTAGTTTCATAATCCAGTACAAGGCTGTAAGTATACCAAAAGTAGTAGTAATAATAACGAGAGGCTGTTTACCCAGAGTTTCCTCTACACCTTTAGCAAGCAAATAATCTGGTTGAGTAATGATATCCCAACTGTTGAAACGCAAGAACCTACCCCAATAAATACCAACAGCATTGAGAACGTGGGTAATCAATTCGACCCGTATAATCCATTGAGTCTTGCTAATACGGTGTAAGTAGTGACCTAAATTAATTAAAGATATGACGTAGGCTTCAAATCCAGCCAGAATAACCAGCACATACACTGGTATTAACACGAGGGTAATGACCCATACCGATTGAGTGACGCGGATATCTTCGATCAGATGAATCACATCAGTCAACAAATAAGGCGCATTCGGTAAAAAAGCATAGAAAACCACGAATCCCAGCCACCAGACCCAGGAACGTCCTCGTTTAGTGCGAAACAGCCAAACACTTAATGCTAAAGGTATAAAAGCTAGAAATAAATTCCAACTCATCCAACCAAGATTCATTTGTAGTATATGCACAACTCTGGCTAACACTTCCATCAGTTTCGCGATCATAGGTACTTCCTTAAATGATGTGAATGATTCTAGATTACCTCCATAGTTTTAAGCTATTTATTGACAAAACTCCCACAATCTGATCATATTCGTTGTCACCTCGCCTAACAAATCCCATTGGTCAGACCAGAGATTTCGGTTTTATGTCGGTTGTCCGCAACGTAGTTGTGGTTTTGTGCCCACTATTATAACTACCTTTTTCAATAAACTTAGCTATCCCCTCTAGTATAGCGAGAACATTCAATTAGGCTGTATCAGCTGATTGAAGACTGGGGGCAAGAGCGCCAGTTAATGGTTACTGCTTTTGCTGACGAACTCCTGTTTAATGCCAGCGATATTTCTACAGTGCATCAGCGTTTTGCATCTCATACTAACCTGACTTTTCACGGCATCTTGAAAAGGGAATTTTCAGGGTTTCGCAACCCCTGATTTCTACGTTGCTTATTGTCAATAATTTTCGATTCTTGACAATGAGCTTTTGGATAAAACTACGCTTTTTGGTGGTTTGAGGACTTCCCGTGAAAAGTCAGCATACTAACCAGTTTGGATTTTACCAGATGGCGCAGCCGGGAGATTCTCACTTAAACATTCCAACACTTCTGTGCCATTGCTTCAATCGTTCTTTCTAATGAAGGCAAATAATTTTCAATGACATTCCAAACAATATCAAGGTCTACACTGAGATATTCATGAGTCAATCTATTCCTAAAGCCAGCAATATTACTCCATTCCATCTCAGGGTATGCCTCTTTCCAATTATTGGGTAACTTTTGTACAGACCCACATATCACCTGAATATTTCTTAAAACTGCATCTTGAGTTTTAATGTCATTTAAAAATACTTCTTTACCTTCAATTGTATATTACTTAATTCTGTTGATACAATCACGAATATGAATAAGATAAACCCGACCGTCTTTCATAAAGGAATAGCCTCTTTTACGACTTTATCTTGAATAAAATAATGCAAAAAATTAGTAGTCACTACATCAATCTGGCGCTTCAGCAAAATTTCTAAATCTTGAACCAAGCCACTAGGAAACCAAGCTGTAATTTTATTCAAGTCATAATCAATTAACAAATCAATATCACTGCTTGGTGTTTCTTCGCCTCTAGCTACACTACCAAAAAGTCTGAGATTATAAGCACCATGTTTAGCAGCAATACTGATAATTTCTTCTCGTTTTTCTTGAAGGAGTTCTTTTAATGTCATTTTCATTTTTTCTTATAACACTACAG
>JAQYWN010000995.1 GCA_029379265.1 Rhizonema sp. NSF051 | reverse complement strand
CTCCCAACTCCCCACTCCCCGCCCCCTGCTCCCTGCCCAGAAGACCTCTACGTTTAACGTTCATTAATTTTTGCTGTATAGTGCTTTGATAAGCTTGTTCTCTGGCAAGATTCTGCTGCTTGTCTGCTTTAGAGAGAATTGTTTTTAGCTCACTCAACTTTGCCTCTGGGTGTGTCGCAATATTGCCTAGGAGCGTTTCAAAATTTCTCGACATCTGGACAATACTGCCAGTGTCAAATAGATCTGTATTATATTCCCATATACCAAATAGTCCTTTTTCTGTTTCATCTAGCTCTAAGAGCAAGTCAAACTGCACTGTTTTGTTTTCGACCTTTAGGGGGCTTATAGTTAAACTCGGAAGTGCCAAGGACGGGGTTTGGGTATTTTCCAAAACTAGCTTGACTTGAAACAAGGGTGAGCGATTCAACTCCCGTTTCGGATTCAGAGCATCTACCAACTTATCAAAAGGCAAATCTTGGTGAGCATAAGCGTCTAGAGTCATTTCGCGTACTCGTTCTAATAACTCTAGAAAAGTAGGATTTCCTGATAAATCTGTACGCAAGACCAGTTGGTTGGTAAAGAACCCGATCAATCCCTTGGTCTCAGCTTCGTTGCGGTTGGCAATATCAGTACCCACGACGATATCTTCTTGCCCTGTGTACCAGAAAAGCAAAGTCTGAAACGCTGCAAGCATTATCATAAATAGGGTAATACCTTGGCGTTGATTCAGAGCCTTAAGCTTCTCGGATAAGGTTTTGGGTAACACCAGAGATTCCCTTGCCCCTGAAAAAGTCTGGATTGTTGGTCGGGGACGATCAGTGGGGAGTTCTAGTACAGGTAATTTACCACCTAGTAGTTGCTTCCAGTAAGCAAGTTGAGTTTCTAGTTGTTCTCCTTGTAACCATTGTCGCTGCCAAACGGCAAAGTCTGCATACTGAATAGATAGCTTAGGAAGCGGTGAGGGTTTTCCATGAGAAAAGACTTCGTAAAGGGCTGCGATCTCACAAATAAGCACACCGATTGACCAGCCGTCTGAGATGATGTGATGCATTGTCAACAATAGCGCATGATCTGTCTCGGTTTGCCGCAGTAGAGTAACTCGGAGTAAAGGACCTTTGGCTAAGTTGAAGGAATGTTGAGCTTCTTTATGAGCCAGTCGCAGAACCTCAGCTTCCCTCTTGTCTTTGGGAAGTTCTTGCAAATCTGTCAGTAGTAGTCTGAAAGTAGGAGTCGGAGCAATAACTTGTCTTGATTGACCATCCACTGTAGTGAATGTGGTTCTTAAAACTTCGTGACGTTTCATCACTTCTTTGAAGCTTTGCTCCAACACCACCACATTTAGCCATCCTACCAGACGCATGGACTGGAAGATGTTGTAGGCGCTATGACCAGGTTGCAACTGGTCGAGAAACCACAAGCGCTGCTGGGCAAAGGATAGGGGAAATGAGTTGGACTCTCGACTTTGAGGAACTATTTGCGATTGCAACAAGACTTCCCTTTTTTTGTTATGAAGCCTTTGCAGGAGAAGCTGACGTTTTCCTGGAGTAAGAGCAGCAATTTTTTCTGAAAGGTCACTCATTGACACAAACTAATATCAAAGAATAAATGTGAAAGTGCTAATTGTTTGAGAAGTATTGGGTTTAAAGTAAACCAACACTAAGCATAAATCTACTCAACCAAGGAAACTCCAAAATTAATGGTAGAAGATTACCTTTGATAAAACTTTTTTCAAAAAAAGATTGGAAGACTAGTTCTGAGTTACATTCATTCACAAAAAGATTTCCCATCCCGATGCTGTTTTCTATATTCTTTACTTGATGCCACCAGTTCGGCGGGATATAAATAATTTCTCCTGGTTCAAGTGTGACTTCCACTGGCTTTGCGTTGGCGTAGAGTGGAAACTTTTCTAAATTAGGATTGAAGGCATCTACTTTTCCTTCGTACAAAACATCTTGTTGATCTGGTGTAAAAAAAATAATTTTTTTCCGTCCAGAAATCAGTCCCAACCAAGCGGCACAACTACTAGGGTCTTTGTGAAGACCGACCGATGTATCCTTATGACCTATGAATATTTCTGGGTTATCATATTCGTATTTTTGTAAAAGTTTTCTTGGTAGCCTTTGAAACCAATTAGAGAAGTAAACAGGTTCTTTGTAGTCTTCTAAAAGTTCAGGGTAATAAGAAACTACCCAATTAGCTAGATATAGACATTCGTCACTATCTTTGACACTCATATAGTCAATGTAATCAGCAATAGTCATGAAAGCCCGATCTTCATTCTTGTCATTTTTGACGACGTGTTCAATTGAGCCGTACTGCGACTTGAAGAAATCCAAAGTCCACTTTGTCAGGGCTTTCCAGTCTTGCATCACATCAGTGATAATAACAGGTTTGCCAATAGATGCATACTCCTGCACAAACTCATCTTCTGAGAGATTACTGCGACGCTCAACAAAATTAACAGATGTCCATACTAAGTTGTATTTGTTTTTTAGCCACATTCTCTTGAATAAATAAACGATTATGCGTATGGCACAAAACAATGTAGTTAAGACAAAAATCAATATAACAT
>JAQYWN010000994.1 GCA_029379265.1 Rhizonema sp. NSF051 | reverse complement strand
CATTAGTATATAATTACTTTGTAAAGATGATATCAACCTTACTACTAAAATATTAGCTGTATAAAAAGGTATTTGTAAAGCATAAAAAGATTGAACTTGAGATACTAAATGCGTGTCATCATCTGTAAAAGAACCTCTTTGGAAGAGTATCCTGACTATAGGCTCAGAAAATATAATTAAGAGTAATGTTAGTGGAACAGTAGTGATAAAGATAAGCAGCAGGTAGTGTTTAAGTGTTCTATACACCCCAGTCCAATCCTGACTAGCAACCATCTTGGAAAAATAAGGGATGACAGCAGTGCTTAATGCCGTAGTAATTAGACTAATTGGAGAACTAATCAGCCTGTTACCGTAGTTTAATGCCGCTACACTTCCTGGCGATAACATTGCCGCCATTACTTGATCAATTGAGCCAGCGCTACAGATCAATAATGAACCTGCAATCATCGGTGCATACTGACTGGCAACCCGGCGCAGGTGAGTATCAAATCCGTGCCATCTTGGACGTAACGAAATGCCTTGCCGGTGCAGGGTAGCTCCTAAAATAACTATTTCTAACACTGCACCAATGACTAGCCCTGCGGCTAAGGCAAATATCCCCCAAGATTTAAACCCAACAAGAAATATAACAGTAATCGCCGGAGTGATCATCGGGCATACGGCAGCTAGTCCAAAACGCTCTCCCGCATTCAAAACAGCACCCCATATGATATGAATACTGCTGATCATGACAATCGGTGCAATTGCATAGAGTAGATGAAAAGTCAAATCTAACTTTTCGGAATCAAATCTTAACGCAATCCACGGCAAATACAGTGGTGCAGTAGTCAACATCAATATGGTAGTGATTAGCACCACACATAAGGTCCAGACTGTCGCCCCAGATAACAGTTTTTGAGCCGCTTTTTTTCCTTCTTGCTCTCTTACCTGAATATAAGTAGGAATTAGGGCAGCATTAAAAGAGTTAGCTACTATATTAATGATAAAACTGGGAATCACTAAAGCAATTAAAAACGCATCAAGTGAATCTGCTGTACCAAACATCCAGGCAACTACTAATTCTTTACCCGTAGCCGCCACTTTGACGAATGCCGTTAAAAACCCAACTATAACAGCAGCTCTAAAAATTTGGCGATTGATTGAACCGCTTGTCAGTTTTTTCCATTGTTCAAAAATTTTATGTAGCACAACTGCTCCACTTTAATTTAAGCTAAATTTCTGTTAAAAAATCCTAGTTACGAGACATAAAAAATTGCTCACCTGAATAGTGGCTTTCATCTGCATTTTGCTCAACAAGAATACTTGTCAACAAGGAGTTATAACCTGTAGATTCCCAAACGTTTTGATTAGCTAGCCTAATTGAATATTCTGGACGGTTATATAATTCGGGAGTTGAATCAGGTAAATTCAATAACACCTGATATTTTCCAGAAGGTATTGTTTTGGGAATACCGCCTACAATATTTATTGTCTCAGTATCACCAGGCATCCACATTCGTGGATCATCGTTTCTAGGCAAATAGTATTCATTTTCTGTTTGACTGTTACGTAAAATCACTTCGAGTCTACGAGGATTGTAGGGGCTAGCCCAACCATCATTGACAATTTCAAATTTCATGGAAAAAGTACCACCGGGTTTAACTCTCTGCGGAATTTCTGATTTTAAAAGACGAAAGCGATAGCCTAAACGACTCTTGATTTTCTCCATACAGCCTTGAACTTCCCACCCTTGTAATACTTCTTTTCCGTCATATACATCGGCGTTTAATGTACTCCAACGCATTCGTGCTAATTCATTTAAGGTATTGGGACAATCGTCATATTTACTTGGATTGCATACTTCACCACCCTGTACCACATACCGATTATCAAGGCTTAAAAATGTCTTTTGTTTGTCTATATCTTCTGGATCGGTACTGTTATACGTACCCCAATCATCAATATCGGCTAAGAAACATTGGTTTTGAGCGCCAGTTCTAGCTTGATACGTCCCATTAAAAGCTTTGTCAGAAGTGAGAGGATTCTCATCATTAAACGCATCCCTTTTATAATGTGCATACCTGATTGTCACCATCCGCTCAGAAGGCAATACAGATAGCAATTTAAATAAGATTTCTCTCCTATCTTCAGGGTTTTTGTCCAAGCCGTTTGAAGATGTATGCCACTCTCCCCAATAGCCAATAAAACCTGCTTCCACATAAGCAATTACATCATAGTTAGCCTCAAATATTGGCTGCAACTGTTCCAGATGAGAAAATATTCTATTTTTAGAAGCATCAGGACCACCACCAACCCAGTTGTAAGCAAACCGTGGAATTAATTTAACCCCAGCTTGTCGGGCTGTCTCGAAGTCATTTGATATCATTTGCAGAAAAGCTTGAGAGAGCGGTTTATCTCTAAATTCTGAGATCAGGTAAAATCGGCGTACTAAGGTAATATTACGATTTCTGACTTCTTGTAAAGTTGATAACTGTAACGGAGGTTCTGATTCATTAGTTAATGGACTAGACGCAGCATAAAATCCTCTTTCAGGATTTGGAAAATCTTTATTAATACTCTCATATACTGTTGTAA
>JAQYWN010000993.1 GCA_029379265.1 Rhizonema sp. NSF051 | reverse complement strand
GTATCTACTAATACTCAAAAAAATTAAGTGATTTATGGAATCACAGGAATCTTCTGTATTTGATAAATATGGGCAAATCCTGAAGCGCCGCTCAGTACCCGCTTTGGGAATCTTTGTCCCTGTGGTTATGATTTCACTACTGGCTTCATCTTTAAAAAAGCCTTCTTACGTAGCCGAGGGAAAACTACGGTTTCAAAGGACAAATACAACATCCTCTTTAACGGGAGTGGGAACAGAAATAGGTAAGTTAGAATCAGTAACACAGGAGAAAACTAATCCTCTCGAGACAGAGGCAGAAGTTATACATTCTATCCCTGTTGTGCAAAAGACCATAAATAAGCTCAACCTGAAAGATAACAAAGGGAAACTTCTAAAACCCAAGGAATTTATTGCACGGTTGACTGTAAGTAATATTCCGAAAACAGACATTCTCAATGTTGCCTATAGGGATACGAACCCTGAAGCAGCCACACAGGTTGTTAATACATTGATGGATGTCTACCTAGAGTACAATATATCTACCAATAGAACCCAAGCAGCAGCTGCCCGCAAGTTTATAGAAAAACAGCTGCCAACTGCTGAATTAGTTGTCCTTAGAGCAGAAAATGAACTAGCGGAGTTTAAAGAAAAGAACAAGGTTGTTTCCCTGCAAGAGGAAACGACTAAAGCAGTGGGCGTGATGACAGACTTTCAAGAGCAAATTAGCCAGGCTCAATCTAAAATTGCCGATGTCAATGCACAGTCTGAAGAGATCCGCAAGCAATTGGGTATGAACTCCCAACAGGCGATAAATACAACTTCTGTTGGCCAGTCTGCTGGGGTGCAAGATATCCTCAAAGAAATCCAGCAATTAGAGTCGCAACTTGCGGCTAAGCGAACTGTTTTGCAAGACACCCATCCAGACATTCTGAATTTAGAAAGTAAGTTACAGGCTTCAAACGGAATACTAAAACAGCGAATCAAACAGGTTTTGGGGAAGACTCAACCAAAACTCAATGGCAATTTGCAAATTGGACAGCTGCAACAACAACTCACCACAGACCTTGTAAGATTAGAATCAACCCGTCAGGGCTTAGTTAGTCAAGCCGACGCTTTATCTCACTTCCAAACTACTTTCAAACAGCGAGTCAACATTATACCCAGATTGGAACAACACCAGCGCCAGTTAGAACGCAAAGTACAAGCATCCCAATCTACTTATTCACTTTTGTTACAAAAGCTGCAAGAGAGCCGAATAGCGGAAAATCAGAACTTAGGTAACGCCAGCTTGATATCCCAAGCTCAAATTCCCGAGCAACCTATTTCTTCACCTATGGTTTCGTACATAAGTGCAGGCTTACTAGGTATTCTGGCTGCTTTAGCGACTACTTATATTCTGGAAGTAAAAGATAAGTCAATCAAAACTGTTGACGAAGCCAAGGAACTACTGGGATTGACCTTATTGGGGGTAATTCCTTCTTTTAGCAAGTCTAAAAAATCTGCTCTCAGCAATCAAGATCCAGAATTATCGACTCATCGGCTTGTTGTTAGAGATAATCCTCGTTCTCCAATGAGTGAAGCTTATCGTATGCTGCGGGCGAATTTAAAGTTTATCAGTGCCGATAAAGAGTTAAAAGTTATCGTTATTACCAGTTCTGTACCTACAGAAGGTAAGTCCACAGTAGCTGCTAATTTAGCAACAGCAATGGCTCAGATGGAGCGTAAAGTCTTACTAGTAGATGGTGATTTGCACCGTCCTCTTCAGCATCAAATTTGGGATCTGCCTAGTAATCAAGGTTTAAGCAATGTGATTGTTGGGCAGTCTCACGTTAGGACAGCCATCAAACAGGTTATGGATAATCTCTATGTCCTGACTTCTGGAGTCGTGCCTCCTAATCCAGCATCTCTCCTAGACTCAAAACGAATGGCTGCCTTGATAAATACTTTTGCTGCCAACTACGACTTTGTGATCATTGACACTCCGTCATTAACCGTTGCCGCTGATGCTGCTACTTTAGGTCAAATGGCTGACGGTGTTTTGTTGGTAGTTCGACCGGGAGTCGTTGATTCTGTTAATGCCACTTTTGCTCGCGAGCTGTTGGAAAAATCGGGTCAAAATGTCCTAGGACAGGTAGTGAATGGAGTGACTCCCAAGAATGAGCGCCACAGCCACTACTACGTTACAGAGGAATACTACCCGCAAGAAAGTTCTAGTGAAAGTGAAGGTAATTATTCACTCCCCTCCGGGGAAAATCGCCGAAACCCTTGATTTATCGTTAAGAGATGGGGAGAGTGTGAACGCTTACAAGTGAAAAGTGAAGGTGTAAAAACTAAACTCTCTTAAAACCAAATTACTTATTTAAAAAACTGCAAAGGCGCAAAGTATACGAAGAAATAACAGGTAATCTTATAACGGGAAGGCCACTGCAAGCGTACAGAAACAATTAGGGTTTACAGCAATTTTCATATGTATAGACCACAATTGAGGCAGTTTGTTTTGGAGTAAGGGCAGGTTTTATGTAGATAATATCTGGGTACATCCGATATAATATAGGACTTACGCACTGTACAAATTAACCATAATATGGATAACGGTATTCTGTCGT
>JAQYWN010000106.1 GCA_029379265.1 Rhizonema sp. NSF051 | reverse complement strand
ATTAGAAGCAGGGGAAGCAGGGGAGGAAAGAGTTACTCCCTTTCCGCTATACAGAAATACCGATAAAAAAACCGATCCTGAGCCAAGGAAGCTAAGTTTGAAGATCAAGCAGATAGGTAATTTGACATCGGGAAGGGAGTAGTAGAAAATTAGTCTTTTCTTTCCCCCCCTGCTTCTCTACTTCCCCTGCCCAAGAACAGCCTGCCTTAACAGATAAATTCCTTCCTTAAACCCTATTCCCCCTGCCTGCCTTAACGGATAAATTCCTTCCTTAAACCGTATTCCCCCTGCCTGCCTTAACGAATTAATTCGCCATTACGAACCGTATTCCATCTACAAGCTACTTTATTGATCGCTTTTGATCACAAACTTGCTAAAATGCCACAATGAATGCAGACTTTTCTGGGTCACTGTCAAAGTTTTATAAGATTTTCTTATGACAATTGCAAATTCTGATACTAATGCTCTCGATCTCACACCGGATGATTATATAGTTATCGGCTTAGCAACTTGCTTTGTCAAAGAAGACGGAGAAGTGCATCAAGTTGAGGTTATTGAACCTATTCCCTCTGCGTCTCTAGAAGCTCTTGTTAAAGGAATTCCGACATCTTATAAATTTGCCAAGGCAACAACGTTAGGATCTGTGCTTAACGGTAGCGATGCCCAAATGCCATCTGGGTTCCCAGAGTTAGCTCAGTTTGCTGATGAATTTGCACAACGCGCGATCGCTGCTGCTCGTACCTACAAGCGTCGTGTACAAGCCCAATCTCTGATCCCTCTGGGTACAACCTACAGTGATTTCACCTATTCTATAGAACGCAAACGAGTGCTAAACCTCAAACGAGTTGTTACCAAGGAAGATAACGTTAAACAACACTCTCACACTCACAAGGTTTTATAAGGGCGGTTTGTGTGAGTCACTCATGTGGAAAAAGAACCCCACCCCGCTTTTGGCTGACGCCAAAGCTCCCCTCCCCGCAAGCGGGGAGGGGTTGGGGGTGGGGTTCAGTATTCACGCAGGGCTGTCATATTTTATTTTGATTTTTATAGGCTGATCGCAAACTGTACGAATACAGGAGCGCACAAGAGCGTCTAAAGAGTACGAGAAGCTGCTTTGTTCGTCAACTGACGTGGCGTCAGCCAAGGCGGTTCAATAAATTAAGCAATAAGAGCAATTTTTGCGGAAGTTCTGATTTAGCTAATAATCCGTTGATTGCTGCATAAGTCACTCTTAGTTTTATCTATAGAATTAAGTAGAAGAGTTTTTTTAAATATCACTCAGTCACTAGCATATTTTGTTCAATTTATCAATGCATTAAGTCCTCACAGTTTCCCCAAGCTCTCTGATGAGTCATAACACGCATGTCAAAACAATTTTGCTTCTAGCGGCGAATCCAAGAAATACTTCTCAGTTACAACTGGATCATGAAGTGCGGGAGATTGATGAGGGATTGCGACGAGCTTCTAAACGGGAGCATTTCAAGTTAGAGCAGAAGTGGGCAGTGCGTCAAAGAGATTTTTACCGGGCTATCTTGGATACTCAGCCCCACATTGTTCATTTTTGCGGACATAGTGCTCTTGAAGATGGGATTGTTTTGGAGGATGAGACAGGGCAGACAGAGTTTCTGCAAGCAGATGCACTTTCGGGTTTGTTTAAGTTATTCGCAACAGTTGGAGTTGAATGTGTGCTGCTGAACGCTTGCTACTCAGAAGTGCAAGCAAATGCCATTAGCCAACACATCAATTACGTGATTGGCATGAATCAGGAGATTGGGGATCAAGCAGCGATTAATTTTGCGGTAGCTTTTTACGATGCATTAGGAGCTGGGAAAGAAATTGAATTTGCTTTTGAGCTAGGTAAATCACAGATTATAAGTTTGAAGGAACACCAGATCCCTGTACTTAAGAAAAAACAGGGAATCAATTTATCAGATGCTCAAGTTGAGCCTAATGTCAAGGCACGTCAGCGCATTTTTATCAGCTACAAACGTGATGCCGAGCCAGATGAAGCTGTCGCCTTGCAAGTTTATCAAGCCTTGGAGCAACAGCACGAAGTCTTTATCGACCAGAGAATGCAGGGAGACACTCGCTGGGATACTGGCATAGAAGAAGAAATTTGTCAAGCAGATTTCCTCATTGTCTTCCTTTCGCCTCGCTCGGTTAATAGTGAGATGGTGGAGCAGGAAATCCGCATAGCGCATACCACAGCGCAATTGCAGTCTGGGCGTCCCGTTATTCTCCCTGTGCGTTTAGGATATCGAGAGCCGTTTCAGTACCCCCTAAGTGCCTACCTTAATCAAATCAATTGGGCTTTCTGGGAAGGCGATGTGGATACGCCACGCTTGATAGAAGAGTTGAGACAAGCTGTGTCTGGCGGCGAATTGAGTATTGGGGAGCAACTCAAAGCTAACATACTCCAGAAAAGGGAAGCGGTAGAATTACCTCGTCCGTTTCCTTCAGCACAACCAGTTTCGCTGGAAATGCCAGAAGGGACTATGGACAGTGAATCTGCTTTTTACGTAGAACGGCCATCGGATGCGATCGCCTTAAAGACAATTGTACAACGGGGAGTCACCATTGCGATTAAGGGACCGAGGCAAGTCGGTAAGAGTTCGCTATTAATTCGCACAATCGAGGCTGCGGTTAATACTGGTAAGCGAGTTGCCTTTCTTGATTTTCAGTTGTTTGAGAAAACAGCCCTGACAGATGCTGAGCTTTTCTTTCGCCAGTTCTGTATTTGGCTGACCGATGTGTTAGAAATGGCAGACAGAGTTGATGAGTATTGGAATACACCACTGGGGAATAGTCAACGTTGCACGCGCTACGTCGGGC
The DNA here is from genome assembly GCA_029379265.1 of Rhizonema sp. NSF051. Classification (GTDB taxonomy): domain Bacteria; phylum Cyanobacteriota; class Cyanobacteriia; order Cyanobacteriales; family Nostocaceae; genus Rhizonema. The sequence continues at coordinate 11,734 of JAQYWN010000106.1, read as the reverse complement.
GCTACATCTTGAAGGAATTGGGCAAACCCCTGGTTTTGGCAATGGATGAGGTGGATAAAGTTTTTAATGCAGATTTTCGCAGTGATTTCTTTGGGATGTTGCGGAGTTGGCATAACAGCCGTGCTACGACTCCTATTTGGAAGCAACTTGATTTAACTCTAGTCACTTCTACTGAACCTTATCAGCTGATTGACGACCTCAACCAATCACCCTTTAATGTTGGGCAGGTGATTGAGTTAACAGACTTGACACCCGAGCAGGTACGGGATCTGAATCACCGTCACGGTTTGCCACTCAACTCAAACGAGGAACGGCAATTGATTGCGTTGTTGGGTGGACATCCTTATTTAATACGGCGATCGCTTTATTTAATCGCCAGTAAGCGAATCTCCACTGCTGAGTTATTTGCCAATGCTACGACAGATCGCGGTCCCTTTGGGGATCATTTGCGTCACCACCTCTCGCTACTGCATAACAAAACGGAATTAATTCAAAGTCTGCTGCAAATCATCCGTCAGAATACTTGTTCTGATAAGCACATCTTTTGGCGTCTCCGAGGTGCGGGTTTGGTGCGTGAAGAAGGACGAGTAATTTTGCCGCGCTGTCAGCTTTACGCCGACTATTTCTGGGAGAACCTCCGTGGATGAAGCAAACATTTACACTGTAGGTGGCACTGTGCAGGCGGGTGGAGGCATTTACATTTCCCGCCAAGCCGATGAGGAACTGCTGAAACTCTGTCGAGAGAGAGTTTTTGCTTACGTTCTTACCCCACGTCAGATGGGTAAATCGAGTTTGATGGTGCGTACTGCCGAAAAACTGGCAGAAGAAGACATTCAGTCAATTATGATTGATTTGAGTCAGCTAGGCGTACAACTAACTGCCGAGCAATGGTATCTGGGGCTACTGACGATTATTGAAGAAGTGTTGACGCTGGATACAGATGTGGTGCAGTGGTGGCAAGCACACACCCATCTGGGATTGACACAACGGCTGACTTTATTTTTTCAGAAGGTTTTGCTAATTGAGGTGACAACACCAGTCGTAATTTTTGTAGACGAGATTGACACTACCCTCAGCCTGAGTTTTACAGACGACTTTTATGCGGTGATTCGCTATCTCTATGTTGCTCGTTCCTTGGAAAAGGAGTTTCGGCGTCTTTCTTTTGTGTTGATTGGTGTAGCAACTCCTGGCGATTTAATCCGCGATCCCAAACGGACGCCATTCAATATTGGACAACGTGTGGATCTGACTGATTTTACCTTTGATGAAGCAAAACCGCTTGCTGAGGGACTAGGGCTGCCAAAGGATGAAGCGCAACAAGTGCTTTCTTGGGTAATCAAGTGGACAGGCGGACACCCCTATCTAACACAGCGCCTTTGTAGCATCATAAGAGAGCAAGGTAAAAGTCATTGGTCAGAAGCTGATATTGACAGCATCGTTAGCAGTACGTTTCTTGGGGCAATGAGCGAGCAAGATAATAACTTGCAGTTCGTACGCGATATGCTAACCAAACGCGCACCAGATCTGGAAGGAGTTTTAAGCACCTATCGAGAGATTCACCGAGGTAAGCATCTTATTCGTGATGAAGAACAGTCGATAGTTAAATCTCACCTGAAGCTCTCAGGTGTTGTGCGACATGAGAACTATAGATTGTGTGTACGCAATCCGATCTACAGAAACGTGTTTGATGACAGATGGCTTAAAGAACACCTGCCAGTTCCTTTCCAGAAGTTGACGGTTCAGAGGGTTCTTCTTACTAGTTTGATTGTTACATTATCGACTCTGGGTATTAGGCAGTTAGGAGTACTAGAGTTTGTGGAGCTAAAGGCTTTCGACCAGATGATGCAAATGCGTGGCGATTTGAGTGCAGATCCTCGCATCTTAGTTGTTGGAGTCAGTGAAAAAGATTTGCAAAAATTGCAGCAATGGCCTTTATCTGGGAAAATACTTAATCGTTTGTTCAGCAAACTAGAGCAATATCAACCGCGAGTGATCGGTTTGGATATTTTTCGGGACTTACGAGTCGAGCCGGGTCATGATCAGCTATTGAAACATTTACAACAGAGTGATCGCATTATTTCTGTCTGTAAGTATTCTAATTCTTCTAATTCCCCCACGCCACCGCCTATGGGAATAGAACCAGAGCAAGTGGGATTTAGTGATATCGTCACGGACACAGATGATATTGTTCGTCGAAATCTCCTGCTGCTCGAGCCTAAATCTGGTTCACCTTGTACAACTTCTTACTCTCTTAGTTTACAAGTCGTACTGCACTACTTAGGAAACGTGCAACCAAAATTTTCTTCTGTTCACAGAGAATTTCAAATTGGTTCTACTATATTTAAACCGCTACAGAGTAACTCTGGAGGTTATAGGAAAGTAGATGCACATGGTTTCCAAATCCTGCTCAATTACCGTTCTGCTCACCAAGCTGTTCGACAGGTTAATGTCACCGACGTGCTGGAAAATAAAATCGATCCAGCTTGGGTAAAAGACAAAATCGTCCTCATTGGCTCAACTGCACCTAGTATTAAAGATGTTTTTAACACACCCTATAGTGCCAGTCAGCAGGATAACCAAAAAATGCCTGGAGTTGTCTTGCAAGCTCAAATGGTTAGTCAAATTCTCAGTGCTGTCGTTAACAAACAACCTCTGTTTTGGTTTTGGCCTGTGTGGGAAGAGTTTTTGTGGACTTGGGGCTGGGCTGTGGTAGGAAGCTTCATGGCATGGCGTATTCGCAATCTATGGCTATTAGGTTTGGCACAAGGATCTGCATTTGGGATTTTATACGGACTTAGCTTTGCTCTTTTCTATCAAAGCTGTTGGATACCGCTCATTCCGCCTACGATTGTTTTGGTATCTACAAGCGTTAGTGTCATGGCATCCCACATTTATATGCAAAAACAGCAGCGACTCAAAATCAGCAAGTCGCTAATTGATAAGCTGGAAATAAGCTGTACTCTGAGGGGTGAACAGATGACAGACGTGATAGTGCGATTAATCACCATGTACATTGAACAGAATATACCGCCTACGAACAGTACCGATGGACGATCTAAGAAGTCCAAAAACTAGTGGTGTGCGCTAGGTTATTGACCAGATATAGTAAGTAGGTGGAACTTGAATCTAAATGATTTACTAGCACGGGGTTGCAATTTGGTGCGTGACTATTTGAAAACTAACCCCAATAGTGAAAGCGATCAACATCTGTGCGATCTGCGATCGCATTGGGACGGCAAAATGAAATTGCTTTTTTCTCGCCTACATAATCACGCGAAAGCAATGCTACTTATCTCGATGAACTATCCAAGCGATCGCCCAAACAATCTGTTCGGCTACATTATTTTCAGTACAATCTAAAGATCTAAAATTCATCCGTTCAATCGCCAAACTATGACAACCGTCATTCTTAAAAGACAATGCCATTTTTTATCCTTGGACGCAGTAAATGTGTGATTTGTCATCAGCCTATAAAGCATCGTTTTGATGCAGCCGAACTTCCCTATATAGATCCAAATGTCTCAAAGTCACTGTCACAGTTAGCTAAAAATTTTGTACACCGACAGTGTTGGAAAGAATGGGAGTATGCAAAACTATTTTCTACTTTGGCGTTTGATTTAGTAGGGGGCGAACGGCCGTTCGCCCCTACTAAGGGTTCTGGCGATGATTCTCCATTAAAGATTGAGTTTGAGAGTGATGAATTAATTCTATTTTGGGTTGTTGCTTTGAATAGTTATCGGCTACAAGATTTCAAGTTGTTGGTAACAGTCGAAATGCCTTTAGCCAAATTTCCTGGAATAGTCGCTTTTTTTGTTTCTGCTCTTTCTCATCAAGGATTTACTAAAGAATACCAAATAGACTCTGACATCTGGAAGGCGAGGTGGGTAAATTCTGCTTTAGAATTCACTGTATGTGAAGAATTAGAGATTGTAGATAGATTTGTTGTCCCATCAGACAGACAGAATTGCTGGTTAACCGTAATGAAAGCTATGCTCAACACGGTGATGGAAAAAATGGGAGATGGTTCCGCCAACGCCTTCACTTCTCCTGAGGGATATGCTCCGGGAACGAGACGCAACGCTGAATTGATTGTTTAATGGGTGTACTGGTTTTTCAGGTATCAATTATCGCGGTGTTAGATAGTGAGGATTCTTGTTCTGGTTCAGAGTAATCATCCAGCATTACCAAGATAGATACTTAGATTGACAAATTCCCAGATGCAGCTGCCGCGACTAGTTTTGGAGGTAATGATAACCCACCTTGGTCTTCTTCCCGAATCGTGCTGATGTACAAATCCGTAGTACAGTTAGTCCGATCCAACACTGCCAGACTTGATGACATTTTCTCTAGCTTAGTAGCAGCTTGTAGCATCTGAGTGTCTCTTTCTTCTTTTGTGTCGTCAGAGTCAAACTTAGCAAGTTCGAGTATCCACACATCAACGGGTTGGACTCGCTTTTTTGAAATGCGATCGCCACGCCGTTGGAATTTAGTAGGTGTAACCCCTAGAGTTTGTGTTAATTCTTCTAAAGAAGGGAGATTACCTCCCAGCCGCAAAGACATTTGGACTGTACTCACCGCACGCAACCTCTGTTACTTCTTTGAAATAAACTCATCGATTGGATACATTCGCGTTTTGGTAATTACAGCTGTTTTCACTCTCTATGAACCACACTGTTGGTAAGGGCGAACAGCCGTTCGCCCCTACGACTGTGGTTTATTTACCTGAAAATTGCTGTAAGTTAGGGCTGAGGTAATATAGTAAATAATCCGATAATTGCCTACTCGATAACGGTAGTAACCTGCGTAATTTCCCTTAAGGGGTTTGATATTAGGGTGAAAACGGGGATTGGATTTAATCTGCTCAAAGGCACGATCCAAGAATATGAAGTTTTCTCATCACAAGACTTCAGTGTTTTCCGCTATGTCTGTAGCTTCCGCTAGCCGAAATAAGCACAGGGTGACAAACCTCAATTCCGTGTTGTGTTATACCATGTCCGGGTACTTACCCATAATTTCCGTAAACACTGCACCCACCCCCAACCCCTCCCCGCTTGCGGGGTGGGGAGCTTTGGCGTCAGCCACAAGCGCTCTTGGGGTTCAAAGGACGTATGGTTGTGCTACCGGACATGATATTAGTTGTAATAGCGATCGCTTTTCGGTTGGCAGCAATATTGGAGGCACATTAGACACTACCCGGACTCTAGATCGGGATACTCTCAAAAATAGGAAGAGTTTGGCGAGCGCATTTAGAATTAATGAAGATTCTCTATCGATAATTTGTGAATTGCAGAGCGACAGGGAAGTCTTCTTTTTTTAAGCGCTGGATAACAGTTTGCAATTCATCTTTATCTTTAGCGCTGACACGCACGACATCTCCTTGAATTGAAGGCTGTATCTTTTTAAACTCGTCGCGAATCAACTTGGAAATTTGCTTAGCTATTTCCTGACTGATGCCTTTTTTGAGTTTAATTTCTTGACGTACACGATTACCGCTTGCTGAGTCAATTTGACCAAAATCAAAGATTTTTTGAGAGAGATTCCGCTTAGCCGCTTTTTCTCGGAGAATGTCGTGTACCGACTCTAAGGTAAACTCACTATCAGTATTAACAGTAATACCTTCTTCACCTAATTCAACAGTCGTTTTAGTATCTTTTAGATCATAGCGGCTTTTAATGTCTCTCTCAGTTTGATCAACGGCATTAACTAATTCTTGCCGATCAAAATCGCTAACAATGTCAAATGAATATGTAGAAGCCATAAAAAATATGGAAATGGGGAATAAATGCCAGGTAATTGGTAATTGGAGATTGGATATTGGGGAGCGGTAATTAGGCTTTGGTTATTAGACAAGAGAATTATCTTCACCATTACCGATTACCGATTACCCATTTTTCCAATTCCATTCCTTAATTACTCTTAGCTTGAACGAGACTAAGGACGAAAAGAGTTGTAGATCCGAGAGTGCAAATGACGAACATTAAAGAACGCAAAACAGGTATATTCAAAATATAAAAAACCGAGTGCAGAAATCTAGCGGTAACAAAAGCGATCGCCGCCCCTGCCGCTAAGGGTGAATTCACACCAGTGACATATGCCATCATTGCAGCTGCGGCAAAAACCATAAACGTTTCAAACGAATGTTGGTGTGCCCAGGTGGCTCTTTGGGCATATGGTGGCAATTTGTCAAACATAGCACGGGGAGCGGACATATCATAGCCGCAACTCACGCGAGCATAACCTACCACCAAAAATGGTATGTAGATTAGGGCAGCAGCTGCAACAATTGAGTACAACAAAATAATCATTATCAGCAATCATGAATTAGTAGTTATTAGTCATTAGTCAAATACCAAGCACAAATGACAAAGGACAAATAACTAATCAAAGTAGAACAGCGTCACCACTTTTCTTTGTTCTTCTGCATCTTTACCTGTTTGCAACAGGGTACGACTATCGTGAAATGCAAAGCATATAAGTTGCTGACACCGGGAGACGATCTCCTTATTGCACAAGTAACTTGCCTCCGCAAGGGACATGTGATCGTTAGCGGGATTTTCCACTAAATGCATCACTTGTTCTAGTTGTTGACGCGATTCGTTGGGCTGGCGTTCTAGACTTTGGGGTAGAATCACCGTCAACAAATTCGCATCCGCACGCATTGCTCCTTTGATAGCAGCTGAATTAGTACCAGCAGCACCAGAGGTGATAACCCGGTTCCCCGATAAAACCAGGGCGTAAGTCATCATCTCTATCAGATTCTGATGGGTAATCGGGACATGACGGGAACCCAGCAAGGCGATTCGCTTAGAACCCATTTGCTGGATCGTCGCCAGTTCTTGCGCTAATGTATCGACGTTGTTAATAAGGTCTATTGACTGGCTCAAAGACGGACATTATCAGATTAAACGACCTAGATATCTTAACAGATGAGTGTCTGACTTTTCACACTTTGAGAAAAGTCAATTGGGAAAAAGGGCATCAGTCTTTGGTTCTTACAGAAGAACAGGATCTTGTTAAGGCAAAGCAACGGCTGGATTTAAACCGAGTTGAGACAACAAGCGGTTGAGATCAAAGTGTTCAGCCATTAAATGGCGAATACAATGGACTTTAATTGGTTCTTGAACCCGCACTTGCTCAAAAGAGCGGTCAATAATTTCTACCGTAGTCAATGTATCTAAATCTACTGACAAAATGGGGATTTCTAGTTCCTCAGCGCGATTGAGGATAAAGGAGGGAGGCGGTAGTTGCCCTGTGAGGATTAAGCATTGGGTAGAAGTTTCCAAAGCCGCTTGCTGAATTTCTACGCGATCGCCTCCTGTCACCACTGCCATATTGTGGCGTTTGCGGAAATATTTCACTGCCGCGTTGACGTTCATTGCTCCAATTGCTAAGCTTTCCACCATTAAATCCAAGCGATCGCTGCCTGAAAGTACTTGTGCATTTAGCTGATCTACGAGTTCACGGACACTAATACTGCGTAACAAGTCGTTTTTCGGTAACATTCCTAGTACTGGAATACCTTGCTGTTCCAAAAACGGACGGAGAGTAGTGTCAATATCTTGTAATTGTTGGGCTGGGATATCGTTGATGACAATACCAATCAACCGATCCCCCAAAACCTGTTTAGCAGACAAGAGTACCTCAACTGAAAGTAGAGACTGATAGCGGGTTACTAAAAGCACAGCAGCATCTACAACTTCAGCAACTTGCGGCAAAGATAAGTCAAACAGACTGCCTTCTGCCAAATTACCAGGTCCCTCCAGCAAAATCAAATCTCCAGGAAACATATGTAGAGATTGAGATAGGGACTTTTGATAATCAGTTTTGTCCTCACCTTGCAGACGTTTTTGCAGGGTAGCTTCATTCAAAGCCAATATAACTGGTGCAAGACGGTTTTGAGGTAGTTTGAGGCTTTCTGCAATCAATTGAATATCTTTTTCAATCATTGTTCCTTGAACTTCACTCAAACGCGTACCTATTGGTTTGCCGTAGGCAATATCCAGCCCTACTTGCTGTAACCGATGAGACAAACCTAGAATTGTTGCAGATTTTCCACTATACGCCTCTGTCGATCCAATCAGCAAATATCTAGCAGATTTTGGCACACATGCACTCCTAATTTCAAAGGTAACTAGTTTAATCGCGCTCCCAAACATCGTCAGAGGGCAGGTATGAGTCACGGACATTAATGGAAGAAAAAGTTTCAGGTATGCTCTGTCTTCCTTGCCTTTGTTGAGGGTTTAAGACACCTACTACAGCTATAGCGTCACGGTAGGGTGGAGTCTAATTCCCCATCTGAACACAGTGACTCATAGCTACCTCCAGCATAGAGTCGCGAATTCAATGTGTTTATAACAACTAAATCGATCTTATCTAAAAAATATTAATTGGCGTAAAACCCTTAAGAAGGTATTAGACTTATGGCTCAATACATTTCAGCACGCGATAATTTATCTACCACCAACTAATATAGAGACGCCTTACTTTCTTGCGTCTCTATACAGCCCGTCTCCCGTACTGTATTGTGTTTTAATCATCAACTCGCAGCAGCTTACGATAAAATGATGCAGAAAAATCGAGAACTCGATAGCGGTTATAATTTTCAATCATATCGATCAAAAAATTAATAAACTCAAAACTAGCCATCATGATTTCATAACTTAATTCAGCATTGCCATCAAACTGTATTCGACAACGAGTTAAGTCTGAGGGCAGTTTAGCAGCATTCCACGTAGCGACAAAAGGAAGATTCTCACTATTTTCTATTTTGCGGTGTCCCTCCAAAACACTTTTTTGATAAAGGCTAATAGCATAGGGCAAGAAATTGCGTTTGCTGCCCTGAATATACGGCAAGTAAACACTTGCTTGTTGCTGGGTAGCTGGCTGAAGTTGCTCTATAGACATAATTTAATCTCTCCTCATATGACTTGACAAAAATAACCATTTGTGATATATCAATCTGGTGTCTCCAAAAATTATTGTGGCAAACAGTAATTTGTTATAAATAGTTTTCCCAAAAATATCTATTCGCAAACGCTTTGTACGAGTTGTCTTTCTAAAAAAAATGCAGCAAAAAGAGTTAAAAAGTACGGATAAGTTGCTACTCTCGTTATAATGCCAAAGGCATTTAACAAAGAAAGGCAGAGGGCAGGAGGCAGAAGGCAGAAGGAAATTCTGCTGCCCTCTGCCCGCGACAAAAGGGACTAAGGGTTGAAGTCTCCCACCAAAATCTTTGATTTTGGTGGCTCGCAATTAGTTGGAGTCTGAAGCTCTGACTAATCGCACCCTTCTGCCCTCTGCCCTCTGCCTTCTGCCTTCTTTAACAATCTTAGAATGTCAGACTATGGCTCCACTGGCTGCAAACTACTACTTAACCTACCGATGTAATGCTCGTTGTCATTTTTGTAACATATGGGCATTAGAACCGGGAAAAGAAGCTGATTTTGAAACAATTAAGCATAATTTGCACGATTTACGCCGACTGGGGGTTAGATATGTAGACTTTACAGGTGGCGAACCTCTTCTGCGGCAAGATGTTGGACAGATTTATGCGGAGGCAAAACGTCAAGGTTTTTACACTAGCATGACGACGAATACAATTTTGTATCCGAAGAAAGCTAGCGAGATTAAAGGATTGGTTGACTTTTTAAATTTTTCTTTAGACGGTGGGGATGCGGAAACTCATGATCGCTCTCGAGGAGTCAAGATTTTTGACAACTTAGTCGAGTCGGTTAGCATTGCTAAGTCTCAAGGGGAATTCCCAGTACTAAATCACACTGTGACTGCCCAAAATTATCAGCACATTGATGAAGTGGCAGAATTAGGGAAAAAACTGGGTGTCCGTGTATGGTTGAATCCTGCTTTTACCGCCTACGAACAATACAACTCGGGTAAGAATCCTACCCCCGAAATGGTAACGGCCATCGAAGTTACTGCAAAGAAATATAAAAATGTCGGCTACAATAAAGCAGCACTGGCTTTTATTGAAGCTGGGGGCAATGACACCAAGAATCCCCGTTGTAAAGCGGTGGAGGCTGTGATCGCTATTTCTCCAAACGACGAACTGCTGTTACCTTGTTACCACTTCGCCCAAACTGGAGTTCCGATTAATGGGCGACTGTACGAGCTGTATCGCGAGTCAGAAGAAGTGGAAAGCTACCGCCAATCTCAAGGTAAACTAAGCGTCTGTGAGGGATGCACCGTTTGGTGTTATTTAATACCCAGTTTCTTTATGGGTGTAGACAAATACTGGTGGTTGAATCAAGTAACTTATGCCAGCGAATTCCTGGCCCGAAAACGATTCTTACAACGAGTTTGATTCGTTTGACTCCATCTTTTATGACCTAAACGAGGAGTTAGAGGAAGAGGCATCAAATTCCATGTCTCTTCCATCCCGATTTCAAAAACGTAGACGTAAAGCTGCTCTAGTTTTGACTGTAGTCTGGAGCGGTACGATCGCATTACATTTAATCTCATGGGGTTCTTTGTTCGTACTCGGACTCAGCACTATTATTGGGATTCATGCTTTGAAAATCGTGTTTGCCAAGCACAAAGGCTACCCAGAAGATATTCAAGGTGAGTGGCCTTATGTCTCACTTCTGGTAGCTGCAAAAAACGAGGAAGCTGTCATCAGTAATCTGGTGAAAAATCTTTGTGATTTAGAATACCCAGAAGAAAGATATGACGTTTGGATCGTAGACGATAACAGCACAGACAAAACACCGCAGTTATTGGCAAACCTGTCAGATGAATATAAAAACCTGAAAGTGCTGCGACGAGATGCACTTTCAAGTGGTGGAAAGTCGGGAGCATTAAATCAAGTGCTACCACTATGCAAAGGTGAGATTGTAGCAGTATTTGATGCTGATGCCCAAGTGCCGCAAGATTTGCTTGTACGGGTTATACCACTCTTTCAAAGAGAAAAGCTAGGGGCAGTACAAGTACGTAAAGCGATCGCCAACGCCCAAGAAAACTTTTGGACGCAGGGGCAAATGATGGAAATGCTCGCGGATACCTATTACCAGCAACAAAGAACAGCCATTGGTGGAATTGGTGAATTGCGTGGAAATGGGCAATTTGTCCGGCGAGAAGCACTCTTTAGTTGTGGCGGATGGAATGAGGAAACAATCACTGATGATTTGGATCTGACATTCCGCTTGCATTTAGAAAGCTGGGATATTGATTGTATGTTCTGCCCAGCAGTAGAGGAAGAAGGCGTTACGAGTGCGATCGCTTTATGGCATCAGCGTAGCCGTTGGGCAGAAGGTGGGTATCAACGGTTTCTGGATTATTGGGATTTTATTCTCAAAAATCGTATGGGTACCCGGAAAACCTGGGATATGTTCATGTGGATGATAGTTATGTACATCTTACCCACAGCTCTTGTACCAGATTTGTTCATGGCGATCGCACGTCATCGTCCACCGCTCTTAACTCCAGTTAGTAGCTTGACAGTTTCGATGTCAATGGCGGGCATGGTTGTTGGTTTAAAGCGGATTTATAAAAATAAAGAACTTAAGTTTCAGACATATTTTCTGTTACTGTTCCAAATATTACGCAGCAGTTTATATATGTTGCACTGGTTATTCGTGATGAGTAGCACTACAGCTCGAATGTCAGTTCGACCAAAACGTCTGAAATGGGTAAAGACTACACATCAAGGGAGTAAAAGTTAAGGGACTTCCAAATAAAAAAATAATCAATCTGCCCCCTGCCTCTTGTTGACGCCTAGCCC
>JAQYWN010000992.1 GCA_029379265.1 Rhizonema sp. NSF051 | reverse complement strand
AAGGTTTATCGTGATTCGTTTGACAGCCCATTTCTTTTTCATTGGTACTACCTCTAATCACTATTGAAGCATTTATTATAGGACTTACAGATTGACAAAATACCCTTAATTGAGGGTATTTTGCTATTTAGTAATGACCTGCTTATAGTACGTTGGCAGGTTGGTAGTTGGTAGGTGGTGGCTTGGTGGAGGAACGGCAGGAATAGTTGTGGCGATCGCCTTACCATCTTCAGCCTAACACTAACGTTGCCACCCATTGCGGCATCCCTGCTCTTTCAATCCTATCTTTCTCGCCAGTCGGTGAATTATATCCCCAGCAGCAATACTGGCACCCTGCCGAACCACGTCGCTTCGCCTACTCTGACGCTCACCTTTGCTGTTTACATTTGCTGTTTATGTCTGGGAGAAATGTAAACAGCAAAGGTGAGCGCCTTGGGGTGTTGGTGTAGACAAGAGAAGAAGCTTCCCCGTCGGGCGTCGTCGTTACGGATATCGCATCTGGCACTTACCAGTAAATAAATCTTCCTCTATAAATATGTCAAATTTATTGACGAATTTTTTGCCATACATTCAAGGCTGACCCCGCTCCACATCCGCCAAGGAAAGCCTCTCCATGCCTCTCAAGCATCTTGCACTCTCGGCAAGATTTGAATTTCTGCTTGGTTTGTTTTCACACTCTCAAGGTATGTACTATTTTGTTTAACCACATCTTGAATTTTTGCTTGAGTATGACTCGCCTTTTGACCCTCAATTTTTCGCTTTAACCTCTGTACCCAGCTACGGCTTTTTCCGCAAGCTTTCGCTACCTCGCTTTCAGTCCGCCCAAGCGAAAGCAATTCAGCGGCTTTGTCTAATACATTTTCCAATATCATTCTTAGGACGTCGTCAGTAATTATTCAGATATCAGGGATTGCTTACTTGCAGTGATGTGTGAGTGGGCGTGACTTGGTAGTGGTGATGGTTCAATGGAGAATAAACAAACATCCCCCGACTACTCTCACGTAACGGGGAATGAATCTCAAAGATCGTTAAAGACCATTCTCAATATCTCATTCATTTTCCAATATCGTTTTTAAAACGTCGTCAGTATTTATTCAGATATCTGACTTTTCCCGTTAAGTCTCTCTTGCAAGCTGCCAACCCTCACAGAGGTCGTGTAATTTTAACCAACCCCTCCACAGTACTTGAATACCAATAGGAGTTTTATGTCGATGTTCAAGATAGCCTCCAAGACGAGCGATCGCTTCAACAGCCCAACTAACAGTTAACACTTTGGCTCGTGATTGGCATTGAGTTAGGTCGAGGGGGAGTTTCTTCGTTTCTTCTATGGGAGGAGAGGTGATTCCTATAGATGGTAAAACTATTAGAGGTTCCTATGATCGAAACCAAGGTAAATCAGCACTCCATGTCATTAGTGCTTGGGCAAGTGAACAACGTTTGGTGTTAGCACAGGTGAAAGTGGAAGATAAATCCAACGAAATTACTGCCATTCCTGCATTATTAGAGTTGCTGGATATTACCGGCGCTATCATCACTATCGATGCAATGGGGACACAAACTGAGATTGCCAAACAGATTATCGACCAGAAAGCTGATTATGTCTTGGCACTTAAAGCTAATCATCCGACTCTCTATTCTCAAGTTAAGGAATGGTTTGAGCAAGCGATCGCACAACAATTTCAGGGGATTAATGTCAGTTATGACCAACGCATTGAAAAAGGGCATCATCGCACGGAAATCCGCTATTGTTGGTCTGTTCCAGTTTCTGCTATTGGCCAACTCTACCAACCCAGAGTCTGGGCTGGACTGCAAAGTGTAGTAATGGTCATCCGCCTCCGTCATCTTTGGAATCGAACTACCCGCGAAGTTCAGTTTTATCTCACTTCTTTACACAGCAATGCTCAAATTATCGGTCGGGCTATCCGAAAACATTGGGGCATTGAAAACGAGGCTCATTGGACTCTAGATTGTACTTTTGCCGAAGATGCTTGTCGCATTCGTTCAAACCACAGTCCCAGAAATTTTGCTCTTCTACGACGTATTGCTCTCAATGCCCTTAACCGTGAACAGACTTACAAACGTAGTCTCCGTCAAAAAATGAAACGCACTGCTATGGATAACAATTATATGATTCAGGTTCTCAGTTGTTGTTTCATTGACAATACATTAAATTCTTCTGATTCCTTGTGTCAAGCCTGATTGAGATGCTCTTACCCTGGTTGAATATCCCGTGTTGATATTGTAATTTAGCCCCTAATAAAAGCTAACCCAAAGAGTTGAAAAATTGGCATTTAATGACTTAAGAAGGCAGAAGTACGAAGGCAGAGGGCAGCTATGTATCCCCATAAATCAATTTAGGGGATTTGATAAGGACGCCGTATTCCGCCGCGCTACGCGTCTCGAAATACATTTTTTCTCTTCTTTTCATAAATAAATTTAGGGGCTTTATACCCGGTTGCATCGGGCAGATCAAAAATCAATATCCCTTCAGCATAGCTGCCCTCTGCCCTCTGCCTTTCTTCGGTAAATTCTATGCCAAATCTCGAAAAGCTTTCAAGGATTTTAATGACATAAACCTTATGACTTAAAATTTCCCTCA
>JAQYWN010000991.1 GCA_029379265.1 Rhizonema sp. NSF051 | reverse complement strand
GTATCAGGCATTTATAGTGAAATGGTATAAGTAGAGAAAAGCTCAGCATTGAAATAGGAAAAACAATTGGAATCAAGTGCAAAAAAATATAGAATTTCATGAATCTGTCAAGTAGGAATTAGTTTCATTTGTTGCTTGTAAAGTATTCACCTGAAATCTAGATACCCGCTCTTGTAAAGCGATCGCACCTTCATTGAGTTGTTCAATTACTGAGTAAGTTTCCCATAACGTATTTTTTATCTGCTGCATTCCTTGACCCAAATCAAGCATAGAATCGTTAATTTTTTTAGTATTTTCAGATTGATTTTGCATTGCCATGCTCACCGCTTCAAAATTTGGAGATAAAGCTTGCACCTGCTCGATAATTTTGGTAAAATCTGTACTAATTTTACTAATGTCTGCAACCCCCTGACAAACTTTTGCGAGAAAGCTTTCTATCTCAATCACACCGTCCGAGACTGCCAATTGTGTCTCATTCACCATTTTTTTGATTTCTAAAGCAGCTACAGCAGTTTGGTCGGCGAGTCGTCTAATTTCTCTGGAAACAACAGCAAAACCCTGTCCATACTCACCTGCTTTCTCTGCTTCAATTGCAGCATTCAAAGAGAGAATATTAATTTTGTCTGCTATCTTTGCCATTGTAGTGACTACAGATGTAATATTATCTCCTCTATCCTTAATAATTTTTAGCTTGTTATAAACATTGTTAGAAGCATTTTCCATATTTTGCATATTCTCTTCCATTTGAACTAAATCTGATTGGCCACTACTGGCAAATTCAGCCGTTTCGTCAGATTTAGAAGCAACTTCACCCATTTTGGACGCCAGGTTGTCGATAAGTTGCGAAATTTCCATGACAGCTTTGAGAACATCACTCGTAGATTCTGCTTGGTTGATAACAACGACTTCTTGTCGCTTTGTCGTTGCTCTTAACTGTGTCGCTGAAGAAGAAACTTGAATTCCTGATTCTTGGGTTTTTCTAATCAAAGTACTTAAATCTTGAGCCATATAATCAACAGCAATTAACAATTGTCCAATTTCATCGTGGGAATCGACATGGATATGTGGTGTCAAATTGCCTCTAGCAATATCTTTAGTAATCGCAACGACTTGAGTAAGGCGAACTGAAATTTCGCGCGATACTCTAAATACAAAAAAGCTAGCGATCGCCAGAGCAGCCAAACTCAATACTAAGTACATGAACCGAGTATTTTCATAATCTTGAATGCGTTTCTCAAGAAGCTTATTCAATTCTTTTGTGCCAATATTCCATAGTTCCGAACCATTACGAATAACCTCTTGTCCCAATTCAAAAAAATCTTGGTTGCGAATATTTCCTTGACCTGTTGTGGCAAGCTGGATCAACTTCTGATTAAACTTTATGACAGCAGCTTTATAAAGGTTTAAAACAGGTGGAATGTTTTGTTGCAGAGAGGGAAACACATTGTGGTAATTCTTATCTTCCTGAAGAGACGTTGAAATTCCCTGTTCAATTCTCTCTAAATCTGTCTGCCGCAGTGATGATGCATAAATTTCTAACTTTACTTTTGCTTCATTTGTCAATTGTGGTGTTTGTAGTTTCGTTTCGCCAAACCACAATATTTCTCCAACTCGTTGTTGAGCCTGTGGTAAGGCTAACAACACAACATCCATCAAGTAATAGGAATCGAGATCTGGATCTAAAATTAAATTTGAAGTATTGCCAACTCTGGTAATCAGTCTACGTATCCGTTCTGTTAAATCATTATACTGCTGATTCAATTGCTCTTGGTTTAAGCTCGTCTGACTACTTTGTAACATCTGCCATTGATTGATAATTTGTGCAGGCAGTAATTGCTCCATATTAACTGACTGTAAACTTGAAGGAGTGATTTTTAAGGTTTCTCCTGAGGCTTTAGTTACTTTTTCCAGGTTTTGGAAATTCTTTTCAATAAGATTAGTCGTGGCTTCTAAGTTATTGACACCTGAGCTATCACCTGTTCGTGTAAGTTCTACCAATCTCTGATGCTGTGGTACCAATACTAAGAGATGGTTTAAAGGCTCTAAAAATTTATTTCCCTGGACTTCTAAACGAGCGAAATTGATGTTGTCGTTAAATCCGCTCACCGTGAAATATAACAGCATCAATATTGGTATACAAAATGATAAAATGCTCAGTAGTAGTTTTTGCGATATATTTAACGATTTTCGAGACAACTTCATAACACTTAGTTCCTGGCTATTTAATTAATAATTTTGATGTCATGGCGTATATTACAAAGCTGCAATATATCCAGGCTAGCAAACGCCGTCCCCCGATGCCTTGTGGGGAATAGAGTTCGGTTCTGAATTCGTCCCTCAGCCATTAGCATATCCAGCAGTTCTATCTGAATTGTGAAATTAAGAGCGTGATAGGCAATGTTTAACAGTACTAAATACTTTTCTTGAGGGGGTATTGACCACCCTAGAAAATGTGTAACTTCTGGATGCTTACATCTAACTTTTCCTACTTTTCCTACTTTTCCTACTTTTTTTTAAACATAAAAGGTAAAAATCATGATATACTATTTTTATTTTCAAATTCCAATTTACTCAGTTTTATTTAACTTAGCAGGCAATTAG
>JAQYWN010000990.1 GCA_029379265.1 Rhizonema sp. NSF051 | reverse complement strand
GTGTGAATGACTATTATTTAGATATAATTTGATCTATTTGTCTGTAGGCATTCATCTACGTAATTGTGTCAAGCCTGGAAAAGCTTCCGGGTAGTGAATTTAGCCCGCGCGAAATTGATTCTAGTTAACCCTCCCAATGCGGCAAGAAATCCCTCTTTACGTGCCGATAAATTACGAGGGGTTGGGGGAATTACATTTGTAGCAATATCATTTTTTTATAGAAAAAAGGCGATCGCATCATCGCAATCGCCGCTCTTGTTATTAGCTTGGTAATTAGCAGTTATTTGTTCTAACTAATTACTAACGTTTAGCCAACTTCTTCGACATCTTCCGCAAACGAATTGATTGCGGAGTCACTTCCACCAACTCTTCTGGTCCGATGTATTCTAAAGCACGCTCCAAGCTCATGTCTACAGGCGCTTGCAACTGCACCAGTTCATCACCACCAGCTGCGCGATGGTTAGTAAGTTGTTTAGTTTTACAGACATTCAGTTCCAAGTCTTGAGGACGATTGTGTTCTCCCACTATCATACCTCTGTAAACCTTAGTACCTGGAGTAATAAAGAACAGTCCTCTATCTTCAGCGTTTTTCATGGCGTAGAAAGTGGAAACCCCCTCTTCAAAGGAAATTAAAACACCTTTGTTCCGGGCTTCGATATTGCCAGTAATCGGACGGTAGTCGAGGAAGCTGTGATTCATGATACCTTCACCACGAGTCATCCGCATAAACTCACCCCGGAAACCAATCAATCCACGGGCGGGAATAACAAATTCTAGCTGGGTGCGTCCATGACCACCAACTTGCATATCTTGCATTTCGCCCTTACGTTGTCCCAGGCGTTCTATAGAACTGCCTACAGCATCTTCAGGAACGTCTAGCACCAAGAGTTCGTATGGTTCGCAAGGTTGCCCGTTAACTTCGCGGTAAATAACCTGTGGCTGAGAAACTTGAAACTCGTGTCCTTCTCGACGCATAGTTTCAATCAGGATACCCAAGTGCAGTTCCCCACGACCGGAAACTAAGAATTTATCAGGGGAGTCGGTTTCTTCAACGCGCAAAGCAACGTTGGTTTCTAATTCTCGGAGCAGGCGATCGCGCACTTGTCGGGAAGTCACCAACTTTCCTTCTTGACCTGCAAAAGGTGAATCGTTCACCCAAAAGGTCATCTGCAAGGTTGGTTCATCCACCTTAATCAGTGGTAACGCTTGTGGATCGTTCGGGCAAGTGATCGTTTCGCCAATATTGGCGTCAGCAAATCCAGCCACAGCGACAATATTGCCAGCAGATGCTTCTGCCATTTCAATTCGCTTTAGCCCTTCAAAGCCCATCAACTTACTAACTTTGCCTTTAATGATTTCGCCTTTTTCTGTGATCAATGCCGCTTGTTGTCCCATGCGGATGGTGCCATTATGAATTCTGCCAATGACAATCCGTCCTAGATACTCAGAATAGTCTAGGGTTGTAACTTGCAATTGCAGTGGCTTGTTGACATCACCCACTGGTGGCGGTACTTGGCGCAAAATCGCATCAAACAGGGGTTGCATATCCTTGGCTTCATCGTCCAATTCGGCTTTGGCGTAGCCTGATAAGCCAGAGGCAAATAGATAAAGGAAATCACACTGGTCTTCGTCTGCTCCTAATTCTAGGAAAAGATCTAAAACTTTATCAATTGAGCCGTAGGGATCTGCTTGAGGACGGTCGATTTTATTGACAACCACAATAGGACGCAGTCCTTTTTCCAAGGCTTTTTTCAACACAAAGCGTGTTTGGGGCATAGGGCCTTCATTGGCATCGACGATGAGAATACAACCGTCAACCATACCGAGTACGCGTTCTACTTCACCGCCAAAGTCGGCGTGTCCAGGAGTATCAACAATATTGATCAGCGTCTCTTTGTAGTGAACTGCTGTGTTTTTGGAAAGAATAGTAATTCCTCGTTCGCGTTCGAGTGCGTTGGAGTCCATAACGCAATCCGGAACGTCTTCCCCTTCGCGGAAAATGCCGGATTGTTTGAGGAGCGCATCAACGAGGGTGGTTTTGCCGTGATCAACGTGGGCGATGATGGCGACGTTACGGATAGGGAGCGTCATAAGCGCGTCTACTTAATATAGAAAGGATTTTTTTGATTGATTTTTCACTGGCAGACTGCATTAACAGAATTTAGCGGGCTGTGTCAACTCTGTAAATAAGCCTTAACAATTCTACCTTAATTGTAACGATCTAAATTGGTTTTTGGAACTATCAAGGCAACACTCAATGGAGAGAAGTCCGATCAATGGTAGGGAGAGGATACTGTAAAGATGCGATCACGCTAACAACCTTTTTCTCACAAATGGCATAATTAATACTGGTCTTTAGCCTTGCTCATTCAGCTATACTCCCACGAGCGAGTCAAGAGTGGGTTGAAAAATTAGACACTTTGTGATTCTGGCTTGGCTTTTTTCATCCAAATTTTTAATTCAAGCTATAGTGCGTCTTTATACCCAAAGTTGTCATTTCCTATTACTCAAAATTACATAAATGCACTCCGCAACAGTGTCAATGCCTTTCTTTGTAAAAATAATGGGCTAAAAGTATATTTCAGTGTTTCTCCTACTCAAAACTTTTAG
>JAQYWN010000989.1 GCA_029379265.1 Rhizonema sp. NSF051 | reverse complement strand
CCCCTGCTTCCCCTGCTTGCCTAAATGTATCAACTTTAAAGTGAAACGGTATGGCTCCCCTCTCCCAAACTTGGAAGAGGGCATTCTCTTGAGGGCGAGTTAACTTCCCAATTTAGTAAGTGCCTCTCCTGTAACTCGACAGATTCGCCACTCATCTAGAATCGATGCTCCCATACGGCGATAAAATGCTATTGCAGGCTCGTTCCAATCCAAAACGCTCCACTCCAACCGTCCACAATTGCGCTCTACTGCGATTTGAGCTATTTTAGTTAAAATAGCTTTACCAATGCCTTGTTGACGATATCCTGGTAAAACAAAGATATCTTCTAAATAAATCCCTGGTTTTGTTAAGAATGTAGAATAATTATGAAAGAATAGGGCGAAACCTACAGCTTGTCCTGTGTATTCTGCTATTATTGCCTCTACGTATTTTTTCTCGCCAAACAGATGCTTTTGGAGTTCTAAAGCATTGCCAGTAACTGCATCAGATAATTTTTCATATTCTGCCAGTGCTTGAATCAAATCGAATAGCACGCTGCAATCTTTTGGTTCGGCAAAACGTAAAACTAAATCACTATTATAAGTCATTAGTCATTTTTCCTTAGTTCTCAGTCTTTAAGTTTAAGGAAAAATGACTAATGATTAACTTATCTTTATATCAACCATCCCTTTAAACGTTTTGCGATATGAGGACGTCGTAACTTCCGCATAGCTTTGCTTTGAATTTGTCGCACTCGTTCGCGGGAAAGATTGAACATATTACCAACTTCTTCTAAGGTACAAGGTTCACTGGTAATCAAACCGTACCTTAACGAAATCACGTCTTTTTCTCGTGGCGTCAGTACATCACCCAAGACTTCCCAAATCTCCTGACGCATCATGGTTTCGTTCATTTTTGCTTCTGGAGATTGATTATCTTCATCTTCAAGCAAATCCATCAACTCAGTGTCTTCTTCTTTACCAACCCGGTGATTAAGGGAAAGTGCTTGACGCCGTAGTTGTTGCAATTGGCGTAATTGTTGCGGGGGAATTTCTAAAGCCTCCGCCATTTCCACTTCGCTTGGATTGCGACCTAATTTTTGTTTGAGTTCTCGTTGCGCTTTTTTAAGTTTGTTAAGTTTTTCAACAATGTGAATCGGTAAGCGAATTGTCCTCGCATCGTTAGCGATCGCTCTTGTAATTGCTTGTCTAATCCACCAATAAGCGTAGGTAGAAAACTTATACCCTTTATCTGGATCGAATTTTTCTGTAGCACGATTTAAACCCATTGCTCCTTCCTGAATCAAATCCAGGAAAGGAACACCGCGATTGAGATATCGCTTGGCGATTGACACTACCAACCGCAGATTGGAGCGAATCATTTTGCGTTTTGCTACACGACCTAGATACAAACGATGTTCTAGCTGCTTTTCCGTCATTCCCAACTGGGATGCGACATTTTCTTTGGTAGGTTGGAGTTCCAATTTTTCTGGCAAAGAAGTTTGTAACTCTCTAACTTCTTCTATAAACCGCACTCGCCGCGCCAACTCTACCTCTTCATCCGGCTTCAGCAACGGATATCGCGCCATCTCCTTAAAGAACGCGCCTACAGCGTCATCATGCTCGGTCTTATTGTATCCCGAGGGTCGTGCTGCTGCCATTTCATCCCCATCGCGCTCTCCTGGTTCCAAATTTTCGGCAATTTGGGAGAGTTCCTCTGCTACTGCCTCTAATCCGCTTGAAGATGGTTCCATATCAGCAGCATTATCTATAATCTCCATTGTTTCCAATGTTCCCAATTCAGCAATATTCATAGTTTCTTTCAGAGATGGTTGCTTTTTTTGGTACGTAATTCTCTAACTGCCGATCTAAAATGCTGACTAATTACGCTACACCCACATCATTAGCATCTAAATATTCTCTGTCTAGCATTTATAATCAAGCAGACGGCTGTCTTTATTTCTCATTACACCGTGTATAGCTATGACAATGAGAAATTAAATCTATTTACTTCATACCCTGGTAAATTTAGATAAATCTCATAAAAATGGAGTGGTAGAACACGCTAAAAGTTTCTAGTTTCACAAGTATTTCGCCATTGGTCGCCACTCTATCAGCTAGTAATACTTGTAAAATAATATTTTCAGTAAGAGCGTGTTTTTCCCAAACATTTATAGCTAATAGAGTGACGGCACTTGCTTAAATGCTCACTTGTTTTGATTTCAACACATATCTCGCTCATTTTTTCTAGGCTACAAAATTTTTTCACCCCTCCATCAAAAGTTCTGTATTCTAACAATTATAAGATTTATACTTGCCCATTGCCAATACTTAAATATTTCTATATTTTCCATTTTTTTCTACTCTTTATGCATTGGCAGATGTTGAAGATTTTTGGAGACGTACCACTGATAGCCCTTTTCCTATTGGTGTCAAATTAATAAGTTAAAGTTTACAGAGAGAATTGTCTTTATCAAGGTTCCCATACACTTAAAGGCTTTAATATCTATCAATAGGGTGAAAAGAAGTATTCCTTCTTCAGTAATCAGAGGAAAAATCCGGAGAAAAAACTAAAATTGATTGATTTTATCAGCGGAATGACATAAGAGGAAACTTATCAAGTATTATGTCTTATGACAGTATTGATA
>JAQYWN010000988.1 GCA_029379265.1 Rhizonema sp. NSF051 | reverse complement strand
TATTAATTCCTCGCGATCGCTCTTTGGGAAAAAACTTTTTGGTTTACTGTGTCTAGCTAGATTCATAGATTTAGCCAAAAATCAACCTTTAATGTGCCACTTTAAGGTGCGTTTGCCCTGGGCGATCGCTCGACCGCATACTCAAAAAATTGGGACTACAGCCGGACTGCCATCTCTTGTTTCTCCCTCAATGTTCATCCTCTGATGGTTTCTCAACAAGGGCAAAATGGTCGTGGGCTGTCTCAAATAACCACATGCTATCAAGTTCATCAAATTTCCCGATGCCATTGCTCAACAGTGAATAAATAATTTAAGCCAGTTTTCACTGTATAAAGTGCATCAAATCCTTCTTGCCAATTCGGTAAAACCAACTTTTTAGAAGTCGTGAATAGTCCTACAAGAGGAACGATTTGTTCAGAAATTCTTTGACTATTTCGTTGCTTACATTCTTCCAGTCGAGAATCAAAGTAGTAACCTATCACCTGAAAACTTTTTGCTTTTGCTGGAGTAATGTAGCGCCTTCTTTCCTCAACTGTCGGGTTAGTGTTATCTACAACAAAGGACTGTTTAGCCTCTAAACAGCTTTGAAAAATAATATGCTCACGATTACGGGTTTTGAGCATATCCAAGTTGATGCGAATGTGAGTGTTAAAGAACTGAGTGCGATAAAAAGTAGATTTACCTGCTCCCTGAATTCCTACAAAAATAATTGCTTCCATGACTGAGAACAAGATGATGAATTACGTCTAAATACAGCTATCTCTGTAGACGTACCTACTTCCATGTCTTCTATTTCTACAAGTGATTGTGCAATCATATAGCGCATCATTAATTGTCACACCCTTAAGCTTAAATTGTTAATTCTCGCCTCTCTAACTTTACTTCAAAGCGCTCGCCACTTAATGCTTCAATTACCTGTGTCGAAAGATTGTTTTTCTCCAGTAATGACCGAAATTCTTCAACACTTCCTACAGTCTGCAGGAATTGCATTAACAATCCTTCAAACACTACATCTCCTCCTGAGGCTGTGGGCAGTATTATCTGAGGTTGCAATTCCTTCACCAAGTCCAAAGTGCTATTCGTCCCTTTAATAATTGGACCTATAAACGGCAATTCTAAGTCTACAATCGGCGTAATTACCACATCAATAGGTGCATCCAGCTTAAGTTGTGGAGAATGAAATCCATGAGGCTCATAATAAATAGTTTTTCCGCTCTCCAACTCTTTGAGTAAATAACCATTTTCTACCAAAGTAGGACCAATAGAAGAGCCTGGAGTAGCCTTTATTTTTACACTGTTATTTAAAGTGAAAGTTTGACCATGAGCTAGTGCCGTTACCTGTACGTAAGATAACTGTCGTACTACCGATGCTGCATTAGGTGAAGCAACAACCGGAATGTTACGGTCAAGCTGCTTGAGGGTTGGTGGATGAGTATGGTCTGACAAACCTTGAGACAGTAGAATGAGATCGATGTTATCTGGTATTGGGTGTTCTTGACGACGTGAACCTTTAAAAAACCAATTCAAATTACCAAAAATTAAATCGCCAACTAACCAAGGATCGATTAGTATCCGTTGTCCTCCGATTTCGACAAGCCAACTATTGCTGTCTAAGTATGTTAAATGCATAACTTGAGCCTGTATACCGCCTGTTTTTCTTGCAAGAAAAGGCACAAAGCCCAAAACTACTGAGATGGAAGCTGTGCCGAATTCAGAACAGCTTCCATCGTACTACATCAAGTGCTTGTAGGAGGATTTGAGGTGTTTGTGATCTTATTCTTTCAACCAGTTGCTCAACATTTTAGGACATAATCATTGACAAAATAGTCAAAATATGATTCAATACGAAAAATAATAAGCAATGACTGCGCTAACGTTTTCTCTTCTCTGTAGCGGATACGCTTGGCAAACGACGAACGTTAGTTTGAAAGTGGTATTATTATAGCGCTGTAGATGTTGCGTGCATTACGCGGTGTAGAGACGCCATGATAGAAGCATCTCTACATTAGTTGACGCTAGATATGCACTCTTATGCGATCGCACCTACAGTTGCCCTGAAGGCGAACGTCCTTGATGTCTATTTCTATTCAGCCTCTTTAGAAACAATCAGCGTTGCAACGTCATCTGAGATTTTTGTCTTTGGAGCAAGTCCTGGATACGGATCGACACTTAATAATTTTATTGAGTAACCGTCAAAATCAGCACTTGCCAAATAATCTTGATTTGTGACTTCACTAGTGAGCATGAGGTCATCAATAGTATCACCATTCTTCAAAATCTCAAGTTCAATTGTGACATCTCCTGCTCGTATACATCGCGCATTAGCAGGACACCTCGAATCAGCAACGGTTAAAAATTTTATTCCAAGTTTTTCAGAGTTTATGAACGCTGTTTGACCATATTTTAGTTTGAATTTAGTATCTAGCTTGACTCTAGAAGATTTTACTCGCAATTGCTCATAACTTGAGGGAACATCCTGAGCAGAAACTTTAATTGGTTGGAGGTAAGCATTAATAGAAAAGAATCCAGCCACGATCAATGCTAGGAGGATTGAAAGTTTTAAGCTATAAGATGATAATTTGTTCTTCATAAACAAAAAATGTTCTAATTGTTACACAGTCTTACTT
>JAQYWN010000987.1 GCA_029379265.1 Rhizonema sp. NSF051 | reverse complement strand
CCTAGTAGGCGAAATTCTTTACCATTCGTGTGGGTGAGTATCAGAATTGGTCGAGCTGGACTCTGAGGTGGAGTATAAGTAGGCGAAGTTGGTGCAGGCGGTGGATAGGAAATTGGAGGACTCGTAGGGGATCGCTCTACGACGGGAGTTGCCTGATTATTAGGTGCTGCTGTAGAGCCAATTACATTACCCAACGGTGTGCCACACATTGGACACACCTTAGCGTTGTTGGGCAAGGTACGGTTGAAATATTCGCAATTAGGGTTGGGGCACCGATTTGCAATCATTGGAATTCAAATAATTATTAGGTATATACTGTAAAGGAACAAGCCCAGCTTTACTAAGAAGACATTGACCCTCACGGGTTTTGAGTATCTCAGCAAATTTATAAGCAGCAGGCATCACGCTGTTGTCTTTACGGTATATCACAAATAGCGGATAACCCAACGGATAACGTTTATTGACAAAAGTCCCAACATCTAAAAGATTTCTTTTGTCACAAATATTGTCTGAAGGATTTATAGGTTGATTATTCAACCGGAAGAGGGCTTGAGTGGCGGCAGATTTTTCATCATCAGATATAATAGCTAATGGATACCCAGCACACTGGTTCCAAGTTTTACTCAGAATACCATAACTAATGATGCCTGCTTCTCCTTCATCAAACTGCGTCACAATTTGCTGCTGAGTTTCTTCGGTAAGCTGTTGAGAAACTGTTTTTTTATACTGAGCAATCTGCTGCTCATCGTCCTTAAATACTATTTTTTGAAATTGTCGCACTGCTTCTGGTTCGGTGGGAGCAAGAGGTTTTATAAGAAGATTGGGTCCGCCAAGTTGATCCCAGTTGGTGACTTGACCTGTGTAAATTTTACGTAGTTTCTCCAAGCTTATGTGCCCGTCAAGAGCTTTAGGCAAATTTTGGTCTTTCTTACTAAAAGGCACAAATACGAGCAAGCCATCATAAGCGATCTGTAATTTATCCAGATCTCCTGTGACTTGATCTTCTAAGCTAGTCATCGTAAAATCAAATTGTTTCTTTTCTAGTGATTCTATAGGTTCACTACTTTTTAAATCATCATACGAAGATACTGGGTTGTATTTAAATTCAGTATTTTGACCTTTAGGGTGGATAAATAATTTTTCTAAACTTGAATCGCTTGATGGGCGAAATTTCAAGATATTGCTCCACGTCCCCTTTTTTTCTCCTGTGTAAATAAAGTTTCCAAGAGGAACATTATTTACATCCGTGAAAGTAGGTACAAGTTGAGCGAATTCACTAGAATTTTCGTCAACTTTAGATGAATGCCTGAAGAAAATATACCAAATTCCTCCACTAAGCAATAGCAAGACCAGAAGTCCCAGTAAGATTAAAGGTATTCGGAAACCTTTTTCTTTCTGCTCGGTGTTAACGATTGTTGCTGCACTATCTGCTTGTTTTTCTTTCTTAAGTTGTAGCAAAGCTTGGCGAGCTTCCTCTGCACTTTCAAACGGAGTCTCCAACCCAATTAATCGGTAAATAAACTGTTTTAATTCAGGATCTGAAGAAGGCCATTGCTGGGTATCTCTAGGATCGAGAGGCTGACTGGAAGAATCAACTGCCCGTCCAACCCAGAGATAGAAAGCAACTCGTCCTAAGTCATTTAAATCCAGAGAAACACTGGGGATTGACGATTGGGCAAGAGGTGGTTCAAATAAACGCTCCCAAACAGCTAAATTACAAAGGTATATGGTAAGATACTGGGGATTATTTTGTACAATTAAGAGACTATCTAAACTTATATTGCCATGGAGCAAGTTCTGCTGGACTTGACCTGAAGGAAGGCGAAACTTTTGAGAGTGGAGAAACTGTAATGTTTGTAGGGCTTGGTTGAGTACCTCACGCACTTGGTCCCCTTTCATAGCAGCTTTTTCCCTCAGGTATTGACTCAAAGTCTGAGAAGCTTCGAGATTACCTTTCGTGATTGTATAACAGCGATCGCCTTGTCGATCCGCAATTGCCTCATACGGAGTGATCAAACGAAAGTCTTGGTTTTTTCCATCTACTGAACTTACCCCTGCCACACGTACAAAAGTCTCTTGGCGCTGAGTGGCTTCTTCTGTATTAAAAGAACGAGATGGTAGCAGATATTCCTTGATGACGACAGGTAGGCTGTCATCAATTTTTACTCCCGAATATAAGCGTCCCATACCGCGAGAACCTAAAAACTTAGTAATCTGATAAGTGCCTCGGCTACCCTTAATCTCAGCCTTTTCTGGTAAAATTGCCGGAAAACCGCATTCCAGACAAAATTTAGCTTTCGGAAATTGCTCGGCAGTCAGCTTGAGTTGCTCACAGTTTAAAGGTGCATTCTGCGAGCATGAGTAATCTTGATAACGAGGCTCAACTAACGACACCTAAGATACTCCTTTAGAGTGATTAACGCGCATTTTAATTTTGTAATATATGTTCATATTTAGGGCAGTCCGGAAAACACGAACTCGAAAAAAATTGTCTCTGCTTAACCTGAATTTGAGCGCTTTCTTCAGCCAATAATCTCTCTTCCTCATTTTTCAAAAATTTTGTAGCCAGGGGATTTAAAGGACTTAGGACAGAGTGCGATCGCCTAATATTATAAATTTTACTTAAAGTTGAAGAT
>JAQYWN010000986.1 GCA_029379265.1 Rhizonema sp. NSF051 | reverse complement strand
GTATATTAGTTGCGACTTTAAACAAGATAAAAGATTGAAATTCTACTTCTTCCTTTCTTCTTTCTTCCCTTCTGCCTTCTGCCCTCAGCATAGCTGCCTTAAAACGAGTTTCCGTGTTGATCACCAAAATCTGACTTGAACCTTAATTATTTGCACATTAAAACATGCGAAAGACAAATCAATCTGTCGCATTCGTCGTAATTAGGGACTCTAAGAGATATTACTTAAAACTTTACCGTGCATTTTTACTGACCAGTATTTTGTCAGTAATCACTCTGAGATTTTGCTGTGATTAATGTTACATTTTTATAGAGTAGAAATCAACTACTTTTACTGAATCTTAATGCAATCTTTAAAGTAACAAATTTTTTCAGTAAATTTTAATAGCAACAAAGAGTATGTTTTGTAGGGAATTCCAAACGAAGCATTAGCCTAATTTAGTTTAAAAAAGTTTGCACACTTAGCTTTTTATAAAAATAATTTTCCTACTTGTGATGAACCGTAGATCTAAAAAATTACACGTAATTTTTCACTTAAAATGCGATGGCAGCTGGTTTTACAGTGTTTAAAGCTAACCATTGTGACGAGGCAATAGTCAATATACGCAATAGCCAGATATTTGTAGAGACGTGTCCGTAAACGCGTCTCTGCACCTATATAACCTAATACTAGACTGCTGTATTTCCTCAATTAAAAGCAGAACTTACAAGGAGTTTTGTATTTTTCAACAAAAACCGCGTCAGATAGTAAAGTTTTTGCTGCTTGGTGTATAAAGTCCACTGCAATATTAATCGTGAAATAGTCAACACCTTGCGCGCATCCCATTTACCATGCAAATAGTACTTGGAACGTTGATAATGCAGGTTACGCGAGAGATCTACTCTTGCGGGATAATCAATGCGTTCTAAGAATTTATTTATGTACTGGTTTGTTGTTTCAGTAATCTCAAGCCATTTTGCTTCTACTTCTTGGGTAACTTCGTGAGTAGCATGAATGTTCTCACCATGATTGCGGTAACTTCCCAGTCTTTTATCAAGAGTTTTAATCTTACCTAAAAACGCTGTGGAGTATATGAGACAACCATCTATGTGTAGACGCCACTGCTCTGGATCTACAGGAAGCACTTTTTCTAAGGCGCTGTGGAGGAAAGTCAGTCCGGACGTTGGTGGAAAGCACCAAGTATTTCCGGTATCTAGAACAATTTGAGCAACATTTTCGTTGAGTTTTAGTCCTTCTCCAGTACAAGCAAATATGTTGCCATCAGCGTCAGTGACATCTAAATGATGTAAGACACCTACGACATCACTTGTGCTAAACGCCTCGACAACTAGCTGCAATTTGTCAGGTTTCCAGAAGTCATCTGCATCTAGAAAGGCAACGATGTCTCCAGTCGTTGCTTCAAACCCGCTGTTAAAAGCAGCAGCCTGTCCTTGGTTGGACTGAAAGAGAGCCTTAATTTTCTGCGGCGATTTTCGCTGGAGTTGCGTAATAACCTCATGGCTATTGTCTGTAGAACCGTCATCTATGATAACTATCTCTACATTTTGATATGTCTGTGCCAAAACAGAATCAACTGCTTCTTTAAGGTACTTTGCGTAGTTGTAATTTGCAATAAGAATCGATATTTTCATCATCTTTTTTTGCAACTTTCGGTGATTAAGTTACTTCAAAACTTGTGTGCAAAAGAATAACAGCAGCACATTTAGCCGCCAGGGCTAATGTATCTGTTAGCGCTGGATGTAAAATTTAGATCCGCTCTGAAAAAATGTGACAAGTAATTCACCCTGATATTGCTTTAATCGCTGAAAGCCAAAAGCGAGCAAAGTAAAACTAAGGGCAAAAGCCACAGATGAGATATCTAAAAAACACCCAAAACTTATTAGGGATGTACTCTTAAGAAGTAGCCGTGCCGCCGGATTGACCGATTCAAAAAGCTTGAGAAAATTTCACTTTCTCAATTTAGAGTGTCACGCTTCTCCCAAATTAAACAAGATATAGCTCCCTAAAATAGAAAGCTCATGCCTAAGTAACTAGGATGATTGGCAATCCTTGCAAGAGTCAGGTGAATCGCTATTAAGCTTGCTCTGATTCTTCATAACCAGAATCCAGGATATATTGAGTCGTGTGACAGCCAATGAGTGGGTAGCTTTTATGTAAACGCAGCTTTGGTAGTTCTCTCGTTCGCATGTATAGTCTGAATACTATCTCTTTTCTGAGCAAGAGGCAGTGTCTTTAAAGATGCTATTCCCTAGCAGAGTCAGGGAAGAAGAAAGTTCAAGCTGAAATTTTGTCATTAGACTCACTTACTTGAATAGGTAAACGTTGATGGTAGATTTCCCTAGGTAGTGAGATTTGCTCTTTACCGGAAACGCGATCGCACTCTTTAGGATGACAGCCGGCGATCGCTCAGATTGTTTCGTCCGCATGTAGTAAAAAGCACCGATATAAATGATGAAAACATTTTAACTGCTTTCATTTTTTAGGTGCTAGAAACATTCTCAGTAATTATTCTAAGAATGCACTAACATAATTGTTACTTTTATGAGGAGCGGAGATCAACTACTTTTACCTAATCTTTATGAAACTTTTACCTTAATATAGTTGGTTCAGTAATATTTAACACTAATAAAATCTATA
>JAQYWN010000010.1 GCA_029379265.1 Rhizonema sp. NSF051 | reverse complement strand
TTAAGAAATAAATTTGAACATATGAACAGTTGTTCAAGTGTTATATTAATTTGAGGAGAATACAAGGAGAAGACCAAATGACCGTAACCCAAATGAAATGTGCCTGTGAATCTTGTTTATGTGTTGTTGCGATTGAGAACGCCATTAATCAGGACGACAAATATTATTGCTCTGAAGCCTGTGCATTCGGTCATAAAACTATGAAAGGCTGTGGTCACAATGGTTGTGGCTGTTAATCAGTAGGGGCAGGTTTTAAAACCTGCCCGTACATAGGGGCAGGTTTTACCTTTTCAATATTCAATAGGTTATTGTCGGTTAAAACCTGCCCGTAGAGGAATGAGGAAGGGAAATTTTTCACTCCGCCCCTCCTCTACGGGCGGGTATGCTAAAAATATTGTGTTTACTCAGGTACTTTGTAGATTAAACCCGCCCCTACACTAAATTACAGTCCCGACATGACATCTCTTGCTGCTTCTAATGTCCGATCAATATCTTCCTCTGTATGAGCCAAAGAGGTAAACCCAGCCTCAAATTGAGATGGTGCCAAATAAATGCCACGCTCTAACATCCCGCGATGGAATCTACCAAACTTGGGTGTATCGGACTTTTTAGCATCCTCATAGTTATGAACTGGTCCATGTGTGAAGAATAGACCAAACATGGCACTAATTTGAGCGCCACAAGCTGCATGACCAGTTTCTTGGGCAATTTTTAGTAAGCCATCTGTCAGCTTCTTAGTAATCTTGTCTAGGTACTCATAATTGCCTGGCTTTTGTAGTAATTCCAGTGTTTTAATTCCAGCAGTCATTGCCAAAGGATTACCAGAAAGTGTACCAGCTTGATATACTGGTCCTGCAGGCGCAATCATCGACATAATATCCCGACGACCGCCATAGGCTCCCACTGGTAAACCGCCGCCAATCACCTTGCCCAAGGTAGTTAGGTCTGGGATGATGCCAAACTTCTCCTGAGCGCCCCCGTAAGCAATGCGAAAGCCTGTCATCACCTCATCAAATACTAATAATGCCCCATGTTCGTGGGTAATTTCTCGTAAACCTTCTAAGAACCCCGCATCGGGAGCAATAAATCCAGCATTACCCACGATAGGCTCGAGAATCACACCAGCAATCTCGTCGCGGTTCTGCTCAAATAAGGCGAGGACTGCTTCCAAGTCATTAAAAGGCGCAGTCAGGGTATTAACAGTCGCCGATTTAGGTACGCCAGGAGAGTCAGGTAAACCGAGTGTTGCAACACCAGAACCTGCTTTCACCAAGAACATATCAGCATGACCGTGATAGCAACCCTCAAATTTGATAATTTTGTCGCGTCCAGTGAAAGCCCGCATTAAACGCAGCACTGCCATACAAGCTTCTGTACCGGAGTTAACAAATCTGACCATTTCGACGCTCTTAACGGCATCGATCACCATTTCTGCCAGTATATTCTCTAATAAACTGGGCGCTCCAAAACTCGTACCTTTTTCCAAAGCTCCATGCAGTGCGGCAATCACTTCAGGATGAGCATGACCGCAAATTGCAGGTCCCCACGTACCTACGTAATCTATGTATTGATTATTATCTACATCCCAAATGTAAGCACCGTTGACGCGGTCGAAAACAATTGGTTGTCCACCTACAGATTTGAAGGCTCGGACAGGTGAACTCACTCCTCCTGGCATGAGGTTTTGTGCTGCTGTGAAGATTTCTTGTGATTTTGCCGTTTTAATTGTGGTATTAACCAAGGTTCTCTCCATGTAATGGTTATAAAAAGTTCTATCCTAGGATAGGGGGAAAAACCGCTATGAAACTATATGTTAGAATGATTAAACCAAAAAAATAACAGATATGTTGTACCAGTCCAATCAAGATTTACCTTTAGAGATTCGTACTCGTTTATCTGAGCCATACCAAGATATTTATCGGGCAGCTTACAACTCGGCAATTCACTGGTACGGTGAAGCGCCAAAGGCTCATAAAGTGGCATTGGGTGCTGTAAAAATGCAGTCGGCAACCCATGGAAAAGCTCTTGTGTAGGGTGTAAACAGTAAAGCAAGTTTAGAACAAACGTGCAGTGTATCCTTTAGAAAATGATATCGTAAACACGCGAGCTATTGATATCAGATTAATCTTTTGGGTATGTTTTATTCCAATACACATTCACTGCACGATGCTATTCCCGTTGATCAGATTCGCTACGACGAAAGGGGTCTTGTACCAGCTATAGTTCAGGATTACCTTGATGGTACAGTGTTAATGATGGCTTGGATGAATCGAGAGTCATTACAGAAAACTTTAGATAGTGGAGAGACTTGGTTCTGGAGCCGTTCTCGTAAAGAATTGTGGCACAAAGGTGAGACTTCCGGACACATCCAGAAAGTACAGAGCATCCGTTATGATTGTGATAGCGATGCACTCCTAGTAGGGGTAGAGCAGGTAGGAGATATAGCCTGTCACACAGGAGAGCGCAGTTGTTTTCATCAAGTAGAAGGGAAGATAGAGCCAGCTCCAGGAGATACTTTATCACAACTATTTGCAACGATTTGTGATCGCCGAGAAAACCCGCAAGAAAACTCCTATACTTGTCAATTGTTTGCAAGCGGCGACAATAAAATTTTGAAAAAGCTGGGTGAGGAAACCGTTGAGGTGGTGATGGCTTTTAAAGATAATCAACCGGATGCGATCGCAGGGGAGGTTGCTGATTTGCTTTATCACACACTTGTCGCTCTAGCTCATCATGACATTGATTTAAAAGCAGTTTATCGTAAATTGCAAGAGCGCCGACGATAATCAATAACTCTGCCTGAAAATTAAAAATTCGTTTTCGCTCGTTAAGCAACTCCAAAAGTTGCAAGATAGCTAGCATACCCCTATAAGCAATATCAAGCACAGAGTACTCTTGGTTTCCGCTCTTGGGGCTGGAAATCCGGGAAATAAACCGATACCGCACTTATTGTTGTTGCAATCATCAAAAAAGCTTGAATTGCGATCGCAGCCTACAACTCAAGCTTTTTAATGAGTGCGGAGTGACGACTTCCTATGATGAGAACTTATATGTTGTTTAACATCAGACAGTAGCAGTCTGTCCACTTCCTTCGGGTTTGAGCAGGTAAGCTTGGACGGTGCCGTTAATGTTGGTTGATTGTTTCTTCATTGTAGGGTGTTATCTAAACTCCACTTTTCTTCTATGCAATTTTCGTACCCATTTCCCAAATTTCAGTATTATTATGTATGCAAAAGTATAATAAAATACTGAGTTGTTAAACATATATTTTAAGTATGCTTACTACTTACAATTATTATTGTTTCAGATACAACAGTTACAGCCAGGAGAAACCAACTATTCTCTAAAGTGCTATTTGAGACAGCTTTAGATATTATAAGTTGATTTTTATACAGCTAACTGCTGGTTTTTAACATACTGGGGTAGAAACGTCCTAGACTAAAATCACCTGTTACTGATAATATTCCTGACGGTAAAATCTATAGCGAGGTCATAAATGCGTCATATAAACTTATGGGCAGTATTTCCCATGACGCTCTTAGCAAGCAGCTTCTACCAAGAATTCCACTTAAGACCTTCTTTGGCACAACCAGCACCGAACTTGCCTGGTGTTGAAATCAAACAGACTCGTTCGACTTTATTATCACGGGCATATTACCTCTCACAGTTAGAAAAAGAGGTGATCATAGAAACGAATAAAGTCAGGAAAAATCCTCAATCATACATTCCCATAATGGAAGAGTACAAAAACCGCTTCCAAGAGAAACGCGTTAAAGTTGGCGATCGCAAGTATATGCTGACAAAAGAAGGAGTAACAGCAGTCGATGAAGCCAATCAATTCCTAAAGTCAGTACGTCCTGTCGGAGAGTTGAATTCATCTGCCGGCATGTCTTTGGCTGCTAGAGATCTCGTTAACGACCAAGGACCAAAAGGCACATTCGGTCATCATGGGAGTGATAAAAGCGATCCTTCTGTTCGCATTAACCGTTATGGTAAGTGGCAGGTAAGTGCTGGTGAAAATATTGCTTATGGCTCTGAAACCGCTCAAGGTATTGTCATGCAGTTAATTATTGACGATGGTGTTCCCAATCGCGGCCATAGAAAAAATTTATTTAATCCAAACTTCAAAATTGCTGGGGCAGCTTATGGCCGTCACTCAGTATATAAAACAATGTGCGTAATTGACTACGCCAGTAGCTATCAAGAACAATAAAGCAAGCAAGTTGCTTGCTGGTAATAAGTAATCGGGAATGGCAAGAAAGAAAAATTTCCAATTCCCAGGTTCTAAGGACACAGGGTGGCAGTTGATGATCTTCATCGCCAAGAGTGAAAATTGCACTTCATGACTATAAGAGTGCAATTTTCGTGCCAATTACAAAGGCTATAGGGAGATGGGTAGAAAAAATTCCTCCTTGTCTCCCTTGTCCTCTATGCTTTCTCCCGATTAAAAGGGGCGTGGTTTTGCTATACCATATCCTTGAGCATAATCTACCCCAAGTGCTCTAATTTTTTCTAAGATAGCGTCATCTTCTACAAACTCGGCGATCGTTTGAATTCCCATGACATGGCCGATTTGATTGATCGCTTCTACCATTGCAAAATCAATCGCATCTTCAACTATATACTTGACAAAACCGCCATCAATTTTTAAGTAATCAACTGGCAGGTTTTTGAGATAAGCAAAAGAAGACATACCACTGCCAAAATCATCCAAAGCGAAACGGCAGCCTAGTTCTCTAAGTGAGTGGATGAAGCTAGCGGCTTTCGCTAAATTGGCAATGGCGACTGTTTCAGTGATTTCAAAGCAGATGGTTTTGGGTGGAATCTGGTGTAATGCAAACTGCTCCTGTACAAAGTCAGTAAATTGGTCGTCGTTAATACTTACACCCGAGAGGTTAATAGCATACAAACAGTCACGATGTTGAGAGCCACCCTGCTTTCGTAGATTTGTAAACATCGTGTGGATAACCCAGCGATCAATAGTTTGCATCAGATTGTAGCGTTCGGCTGCCGGAAGAAACGCTGATGGTGACACTATATTCCCTGTCTCGTCAATCAGGCGTAGGAGGACTTCACAGTGTTCTTCTAAAAGATTCGTTTGGGTAACGGGGACGATTGACTGGTAGTAAAGACGGAAACGATTATCTTCCAAAGCTTGATTAATCCTAGTTACCCATTGCATTTCACCATGTTGCCGTGCTAATTCGATATCATCAGCTTGATAGACATGCACGCGATTGCGCCCGTTGTTTTTGGCGACATGGCAAGCTGCATCGGCAGCAATTAATACACTATTCATGCTTTGAGTGTCTGCGTTAACGATCGCCAGTCCAATACTGACGCCAATATTAAAAGTTGTATCTTCCCACACAAAACGGAACTTTTGAATTACCTCGCGTAAATTATTTGCAATCCACATTGCTGGTTCTAAAGGACAATGGTTGAGTAAAATGCCAAATTCATCTCCACCCAATCGTGCTAAGATATCGGAGGAGCGCAAATAAGTTTGACACAAAATACTCACTTGGCGTAAGAGTTCATCGCCAGCTATATGACCACAAGTATCATTCACTATTTTGAACTGGTCTAAATCCAAATAAAACAATGCATGTTGCTCATTATAAGTCTTGGCACCGATGACAACTTTCTCTAAGTGGTTTTCAAATTCACGTCGGTTCATCAGTTCTGTCAAGGCATCGTGACTGGCTTGCCAGGATAATAGACGTTCCATGCTGCGGGTTTTGCTTGTATCATGAAATACCATAACGGCACCAATGATTTTGCCGTCGTGAGTGCGGATCGGTGTTGCGGAGTCATCGATAGATAACTCACTACCATTACGGGTAATCAAGATACTATGATTGGCGGCATTTACAACAGAACCTGAACGCAAGGCTTTTTCAACTGGGTTTTCTAAAGATTCGCGGGTAATTTCGTTGAAAATTCTGAATATTTGTGATATTGGCAATCCCAATGCTTCCGATAGACTCCAGCCTGTGAGTGCTTCTGCAACTGGATTAAGATATTTAATCAAGCTTGTCGCATCGGTTGTAATAACAGCATCCCCTATAGATTGTAAAGTCACTAAAGCTAGCTCTTTTTCTTGAAAGAGTTCTTGTTCGGTGCGTTTGCGTTCGGCTATTTCTTCGTGTAGTTGTTCTATAGCAGTCGAGAGTTCGCTGGTACGCAAAGACACCCTCTGTTCTAGCTCTTCGTTTGTTTGTATGAGGGAAGTTTCCGCTCGCCGACGCTGATAATCTACGACATTAAGGAAGCGACTATTCCACCAAATGATAACTGCAAAGATGAAAACATCTAAAATGCTCAACAGGCACAACCCCAACTCAGCAGTATAGAACTGCGATCGGTAGCCGAATAAGGTGAGCCAATAAACAATAGGTGGGAAGACAATCTCAGCGATTAGCAAACGCCTCCCCATGATGCCACCTGCGTTACTACTGGTGATCGCAACCATTAACCCACGATCTGGATGAGCAAATAGAATGCCACATGAAAGCAGAAGGAATGCACTAGCTGTATGTATTGCAATTGATGTGGTTGAACCAAGCCTGTAAAAGTAGGCATTGCCGTATATATAGCCTAACAAGCTAAAGAAGGCAATTAAGAATATTACGACTGCATAGAAATGAGCGATCAGATATTTAGGGCGCTCTTGACTTAACAGCAGTAAGCTCAAGCCAAGTAAGACGAAGGTAACAGCGACATGGACTGCCATTCTACCTGGAATAACATCACCTACTTTGTTCATAGTGGTTGTGAACAAAAGTTGGTCGATGCCCATATCTAAGTTGAAACTATACTCTATCAGTGTTAATAGACCAATCAAAAGGACAAGGACGGCACAGGCTTGAGTAGCGCGGCGCGTCATCCTGCTGGTTGGTTGCCATTGGCACAATCTCAGAGATGTTCCGGCAAAGAGCAAGCCGATCGCGGTATTGGGCTTCATTGCCACCCATTCCGGCAAGATGCTCTTGAGAAAAGTAATATCCTTTATCCAACCCAGAATAACACTACAACCAATCAGGGCTACGACAATGCTGATGTTCTTGGAAAAAGACTGGAGTAAAGCAATCACATTTGGAGACTGCCAACGAAACCGTGTATCAGAAACACCCATAACTTTCTACATTCAACATTGCTTGTTTTTGAAGGCTCAGTCAGCATTCTCAGAGCTCTACAACCCATGTCTATTTATAAAAGAGTTAGAGGTCATTTGTCATCCTTTTTACATTTTCTTACCGATCTCTTAAAGTAGATCTTCGGTAGACTCCCTACTTCTTGGAGGCTATTTGCGACGGTGGACTCCCTACTCCCTGCCTTCACCCATCATTTTTGAGTTAACGGACTGTACCCATAGCAACTTCTCTGTGTATTCTGAATTCTCATCAACAAGGCATGTTAATATATTTATCAATTCTGAAAGCTATGTTGGATAGGTGGATTTAAACAAATATGGAAGCAGCAATTTTATTAGCAAAACTGCCTGAGGCTTACCAGGTTTTTGACCCTTTAGTAGACGTTCTACCAATCATTCCTGTCTTCTTCTTGCTCCTAGCTTTTGTCTGGCAAGCAGCAGTTGGTTTTAGATAAGGTCAATAAGTTTTCCGCTTTTCTCATTCCCTGGTTTTCGCCAGGGAATTTTGTCATTTAAAGAAATACGCCATAATTTTTACAAACTTTATATTTCTTTATATCTTGAAATAAAAGGTTAGAATTTTAACTGAGACATACTGTACAAGTAAAATCAGCACTCTCGCTTTTAGAGTTAGGGCAGATAGTGAAGGAGATATTAGGTATGGGCAATATTAAATTTGTTAAAGAAAATCAAGAAGTCGTGGCGGCTGATGGCGCGAATCTCAGGCTTAGAGCTATGCAGAACGGTCTTGACATCTATAAATTAATGGGCAAGATGATGAATTGTGGAGGCAATGGTCAGTGTGGTTGCTGCATTGTTGAGGTTGTGGAAGGAATGGAAAATCTTTCACCCCGAACTGAAGCAGAAGACAGACTTTTGAAGAAAAAGCCGGAAAACTACCGCCTTGCGTGTCAAACTTTAGTCAATGGTCCTGTTAGTGTAGTTACAAAGCCGTGAAAAAAAGGAATGTAGAAGAGCGCACATAGCAGATTGGTATCATTAATGGTATCCTAAAGTTGTAGAGTGCAGATTGTAAAGAGGCTTCCTTGCCATGCAAGTTAATGACCTAGGTTTTGTAGCGAGCATTCTGTTCGTACTGGTTCCTGCTGTTTTTTTGATAATTTTGTACATTCAAACTGCTAGCCGTCAAGGTTAAAAAGATACCTTATATATACCGGAGGCAGATAAACGCGAAGTAGCAAGGTAACATAGGCACCTTACTACGTTGTTTAGATCGCGCTGAAATGCCGACAAGGGCGCGAAGCTCGCTGGGGGAAGCTCCCTCTAGCGAGCTTCGCAATATTAACTGCCTTTATTTATAATGATGTGGATTATTACCCCACGGATAAATGCGGGGGCTTGCATGATGAATAAATTTATTTTTCTCCATCAATAAATTGAGGAGCTTATACCCAAAATTCATTAATTATGCGATCGCGATAAGTACTCGTTTTCGTCTTTTCGGTATCCAAACAAGATCTACTGTAGCAGATCCAACGGAGTGGTTGTAGTGTCTGTAATGTCTACTAGATTCTTTCATTTTTTTCGTATGTCCTAAACATCCTGTCCGTTGCTATAAGTGCGGAGTCGGAGTGCGGAGTGCGGAGTCGGAGTGCGGAGTGCGGAGTCGGAGTGCGGAGTGCGGAGTCGGAGTGCGGAGTGCGGAGTCTGAGGTGTAGCATTGCTTAAAGTATTATACAAAGCAAATCCGCTAGGCTTTAATAGTACAAAATTACTGTTTTGTTTGATTAAATCCCCGGTACAAACAATACTAACCGTTCCGTGTAAGCCGTGAGTGCTAACTGATACTCTTGTTCATTCAGAAGAGTGTGAATTTCCTGGGGCTTGCCTAGAACAAATCCCATAAAAATTACATTAAAAGTATGGCTAGATTCTGCAAGTCGAATTACCATACCTTGAATTTCCACATTGGGAATACATGTAACCAAATCACTCAGCATATCAAGTTGAGAACGCCCTTCAGCCTTTTCCAAAGTTTCTAAAATCTCCGCCATCCGCAGCGCAAAAGAGCGAGTTTTGCGGTTAAGTGGTAAAGTAATATCAAATTCTGAACCTGAACTAGTAGTCAAAAACCAAACCGACTCTTGATTATTCGCGTTATGCTCTAGATTTTCCTGCTGCCATCCCCGTGCAATTAGGTAATTTATTAATTGCTGAGGATATAGATTAGAGAGAATGTTAGGGTCGCGCACCTTTCTGAGTCGTGATGAACATTTAACAATCAAGTGCCCTCTCAGCTTTTAAACTGTACTGCAATAGCAATAAAGCGCACAAGAGCAAGCCTGAAAATTCCCGAATACTGGATTGTTGATTACCTTGGAATTGGAGCTAAAAAATTTACTGGGAATCCCAAACAACCAACACTTTCTATCGGCCAGTTGATTGATGATGAATACCAGATTACGCCATTGCGAGGAGACGACGGTATTATTTCTCTGGCTTTTCCTGAATTAGATTTAACGGCGAAACAAATTTTGATTGGGACAATTTGAGTGCAACAACTTTAGTCCGAGCAAGCATTGTTATTACCATACTGAGGGCGATCGCAGAACGTCATTGGAAGGGAAGATTTGTCTTACAAAGCAGAGCTAGTCAATTAAGTGTTCAAGACTACACGAAAAAAGCTGCACGTAGTCTGTGGTATTAGGGAACTGAAGATGATCCAAGTGGTAGTCTTCGGTAATAGGGAATAGGTAAAAAGTATTTTCCTTCCTGATTACCCATTACCTATTTCCTTGTACTAGTCCTAACTAGCAAAGAGACGTTAATCGTTGATACCTAAATGCTAATCAACTGTTCGTGCCAATAGTACAGGGCAGGTTGCATTCACTCGAACGTAGTCCGATAAAGAAGAACCTATGAGTTTGTCTATATCAACTAAACTTTTAGCAATTGAGGGACGGCGATCTGGAGAACCGAGTAATAATAGATCTACATTCCACTTCCCGGCTAAACGACAAATTTCCTCACCAGCTTTACCATTACTGGTAACACAACGCGTTGGAAAACTGTATTTTTTAGCTTCTGAGAACGCTGCTGCTAAAATAGGATTTTTTTCGGAAGTGATTTCAGAAGGTTCAGATTTGCTGCGTGTATCTATATTGACATTAGCCAAAAATAGCTCACCACCTTTAATATCTTGAAGGAGAGACAAAGCTAATTTCAAGCATTGTTTAGCTGCATTGGAGTTGTCCAGTGCGACCATTATCTTCTTGATATTCTTGATATAAATATCATCCTTGACCAGTAACATGGGGCGAGAGGACAATTGGAAAACGTATTGACTGACTGAGTTCGATAATATTGATTGCAACCGCTTGAGTCCACGAGAACCCATGACAATCAAGTCAGCTTCGATTTCGTCAGCAACCTCACAAACTAGACTTTTCGGGTCACCTTGCCGCAAAATTGAAGATACTTTACTTGGGTCCAAGTTCAAATACTGAATAGCATTTGCCAGAATTTTACCACCTTCTTCCCATTTGGCTGTCATTGCTTCTGCAGCAAACTGATTGGGAACAACGTGCAAAACCGTCACTTTTGCCTCGTGGATGGATGGTATTGCCATTAGAGTTTTAAGCATCTCTTCTGCATGACCTAATCCAGAGACAGCCAGTAAAATTTTTTTGATCATAAAACTCTCAGAGCTTAGGGTGGGCAAAGCAATAAAGTCATTGCATTCAGAGTTCTGATTTCTTCTTCAGAACTTGCTATATAAGTAATAAGACAAAAGTAATGACACAAAATTTAACCGGAAACCCAGATTGGGACTTAAATCTTGTCTGTCAACATTCCTGTCCGATTACTTATTCTCTAATGAACTTAATTGTACCTTTTTATTTTTGCCGATAAACTTAAAAAATCGTTATTAAATTTAGAAATTGTAATCTATATTAACGGTTTTTAACTAATAATATTAAATGCTCGCTTGATTCCGCAAAGCGGTTACAACCATCTTTACCCCACCAGAAGGAACAATAGTAATTCCACGGCGTACCGGACGAACAGGACGGCGATGCAAGAGCGTTAGTTGAAACCGGGACAAAATTGTTGCTAGAACTAATTTCATTTCATACAATGAAAATGCGGCACCAATACAACCTCGATAACCACCACCAAAAGGCAAATATTCATAAGGTGAAAACTTCTGGTTGAGAAACCTTTCCGGTTTAAACTGTTTTGGTTCAGGGTAAGTTTTGGGACAGTGATGTGCTAAATGAATGCAAGGTACTAGAACTGTGTTAGTGGTATACTTCTCACCTGCAATTTCAACTTTATCCTTCACCATTCGCGGAGTGGCAATTAAGGCGATCGGATGAATTCTCAGTATTTCTTGGCAAACGGCAGTCAGATAGGGTAGTTGAGAAATTGCCTCAGGATTTGGTTTATCCCCCAAACTATCCAATTCCTTTATAAGCTTATCTCTGACAGGCTCATTCCAATGAATCAAATAAAAAGCCCACGCCAACACGGCGGCCGTCGTTTCGTAACCCAAAAGCAATAGAGAAACTAATTGATCGCGTAACTCTACATCTGTCATCTGCTGTCCGTTATCATCACGCGCCGATATCAACAAACTTAAAATATCTGTACGGGATGTATCATTTGACAAACGTCGTTCATTAATTTCTGCATAAATAAGTTTATCAATTTCTTTTCGTCTACGAAGAAATTGTCCCCAAGGACTCCACGAACCTAAATCTTTTTGTAATGGCGGAAAGAAAAATAAGCTGGAGTACAAAGGAGTTGTGACATCTTCCAACAAAGAACTCAGTAACTCTTTTAATTTTTGAAACCGATCGCCAGGAGTTAACCCAAATACCACCTGCAAAATAATTTGCAAAGTTATATCTGGCATCACTTGCTGCATAGAAACGGACGTTCCCGCAGTCCACTGGGTGACTTCTTCAGTAATTTGACAAATAACTTCACCATAAGTCGTCATCTGATCGCCATGAAAAGCGGAGATCAATAACTGTCGCTGTCGATTGTGTGATCGCCCCTCTTGCAACACTATTGATTTGTCCCCGAACAACGGTTGAAACACATGAGTCGCCTTCCGAAAATCCAACTCCTTCGCAGGCACGGCAAAACACTCAGCGATCGCTTGCGGACTGCTAAAAAACACTACTGGTGGTGAATTTATCCCCAACACCCTTACCGTAAAACAATCCCCATACTTAGCAGCACTATCCTCCAAAAACTTCGTCGGATTCACAATCAATCGCAGCGTTTCTATCAAAGGTACAGTCATAGCAAAACTTAAGATTCTCTCCCTTCTGCCTTCTAGGCTCAGGAGCGGTTCATTCCATAATCTCATGCTCCTGATTCTAGACGCAAAATATTTCTTAAGACCTTTGCTTAGAAGCCCTCTGCAACAAAACTTAACCAGCAATAGCCTCCAGATTGCGAGACATCACCGTCCGTTCACCTTTTACCACGATTTGGATCGGACGTTCCGGGCCGGAAACCAAACCACGACGTTTTGCACGCAAATCGCGATCATCAACAAGCGCCAATTCCCACCTAGAAAGGATTTTAGCAAGTGCCACTTTCATTTCAAACAAAGCAAAAGCCATGCCAATGCAACGTCTAGCACCACCGCCAAAAGGCAAATACTCATAGGGAGAGAATTGGCGTTCCAAAAAGCGTTCTGGCTTAAATAGCTTCGGTTCTGGATATAAATCCTCACGGTGATGAGTCAAATAAATAGAACCAATAACCACCGTACCCGGTTCGATTTCTTGCCCGGCTAGCGAGACGTGTGTTCTTGCCACCCGTGGAAAAGTCAATATCCCGACTGGATAAATTCGCAATGTTTCGCTGCAAACAGCGTCAAGATATGGTAATTTGAAAATCGTACTGGGGTCTGGATTGTCACCCAAACTGTCAAGTTCTGCTAGCAGCTTTTCCTGGACTGAAGGGAATTTATGTATCCAGTACAATGCCCAAGCAAGGGCAGTTGCTGTCGTTTCGTGACCTGCTGTTAACAGAGTCATTAACTCATCACGCAACTCTTCATCCGTCATTGCCTGACCTGCTTCATCTCTAGCTGCCATCAACAAGCTGAGGATGTCCGTGCGAGAAGGGTCGAGTTGCGATCGCCGTTCCCCAATTTCTGCGTATAATAATTTGTCAACTTGTTCACGGCGACGCAGAAAAGTTCCCCAAGAAGTCAACGGCCCTAAATCCCGTTGGAGGATGGGAAAGTAGAGGATAACTGTTCTCATTGGCGAATCCAGATCTTTACCTAGCATAAGACCGAGCAGCTTTTCCAGTTCTTCGGCGCGGGAACCTTCATACAGTCCAAACACAGCTTGCATGATGACTCGCATGGTAATAGCTTGTGTTATAGAACGGACATTGAGTGGTGTCCCAATTTGCACTCTTCTTAATACATTTTCCGTAATATCATTAATGACCTGTCCGTAGGTTCGCATCCTTTCGCCGTGAAATGGAG
Source organism: Rhizonema sp. NSF051 (assembly GCA_029379265.1). Classification (GTDB taxonomy): domain Bacteria; phylum Cyanobacteriota; class Cyanobacteriia; order Cyanobacteriales; family Nostocaceae; genus Rhizonema. The sequence goes on along the minus strand of JAQYWN010000010.1, from coordinate 15,306 downwards.
GCAATAACAACTGGCGTTGACGCTGGTGCGCTTTCCCACCTAAAGTGATCACAGAGTTTTTGCCCAATGATGGTACAAAAACAGTATTCCAGTCGTTGGGGGCTTCAAACTGCTTTGCATCATTTGCTAAAATCTGCTGAAGTGCCTGGGGGTTACTGACAAAAACTGTAGGCACATTCAGCTGTAGTGTAAAAATATCCCCATAGCGTTTGGCACAGGCTTCCATATATGACATGGGATTAAAAATCCACTGAAGTATCTGTACCATCTTTGGGGTTTGCGGACCATTTGGTAATTTCATAAATTTTGTTTGCTACTTTCCTTCTTTTTTGCTACTGAAACAAATGGAAAATGGAGTATTCAGCTATCAGCACTCTCAAGCAATCAGCTACAAACTACACCTGTTATTTTACAGGTCGTGCCAATAGCTTGGTTGCTCTCACAGGTACGATGGCACAGAAAGCAATTAAGTTTTTTATAGCTTAGATTTAAAGTATTTATCTTTAAGTTGCTAACGAACAATAAATTGTTACAACCTGAAAGTTGTAAAATTTATTATTAATTGAATAAGCATTTACAGTTTCTTCTCTCTTTATTCTTAGGTAATCGGCATGACAGCAATCACCCCCAAGACAACTTCCGCATCTCCAAATTTTTATGAAGGAATTCAATATTTTGGTGAAGCATTACCAGGGTTTGAGAAGTATGGTGGAACACCTGTCATTGAATCGGGCGAAGTGGCGATCGCCGATCCGACAAATCCAGAGGCCGTCTTCCAAACTTTACTTGCTGCCGACGCCTTGCGCTACCTGACATTGCAAGTTACTGCCAGTAAAGCTTCCGGACACCCTGGAGGATTTGCCAGTCAAGCAGAAGCTTATGCGGCTCTTGTCATGCTTGGTTACAAAAATATTATCACCGAAGTGGGACACCATGCCCCTGGATTTTATAGTGCCATGTTCTTGGATCGCTCGCTAGAAGACATGGGAATTTCCACAGTCCAACAACTGCGCGATCGCTTCCGCGAAAAACACGGATTGTTGGGACACTTGTCCGGCTACATTCCCGGTATTCTCGGACCGGCAGGACCTTTAGGTCAAGGACAACATTTTGCAATGGCAGGGGCCAAGCTGCACAAAGACAAGCTGTTCCCCTTCACTGTTGGCGACGGTGGACTGGGTGAACCATACATTGTCAGTGCAATGGCACACTTCCATACTGCTTATCCCAGCGTCACCAACTTCTTACCAGTACTTGTGTGGAACGGCTATAGCCAGGAACACCACAGCATGGTTTCTCTCAAAACCAACGAACAGATGATCGCTTACTGGCAAGGAAACGGTTTTGAAGAAGTTGTGTTAGTGAATGCCAAAGACTTTGACGACCAAAACCAAGCAGGTGATTACGTTGATAGTACGGCTTTTTCCTTGGAGCAACGACTTGCTTTTACCCAAGCGGTGCTTGAAGGAGTGGATAAAGCAGCGAGATCGGCACTAAGCGGTAAGCTAACTGTCTTCATTATCAAACAACTTAAAGGTGCAGGAGTCCATGCGCGCGGAGCAAAATCTCACAACCTCTATCCTAAAGACACCCTAGATGCTCCCCATATTGTCAGTGCGTTGCAAGAACGTGCCTTATCAAAAGAAGCTTGGCAACTCGTGCGCACAAACTGCGAACGCGCAGGTGGTGGGCCTGCAGCGAAGACAGTTGTGACAGAATTTGAATTCCCCTTGCCAGAATTAGGCGAATTACCTTTAGAAGAATATCCCGTGGGTGGCGATCCGAAAATTTCCACCACCTCGATGGGAAGGTTAGTCGCAAAAGTAGGACAGGTAGATAGCAATTTCCTCGTCACCAACGCCGACGGTAACGAAGCATCTGGTATTGCTAACATCAACCAAGCACTCAAAATTATCCACCCAACAGCCGATGAAGTGTATAACCAAGCACCAAATGGACAAGTTTATGAACCATTGAGTGAAGACGCTTGTGCTGGTCTAGCTGCTGGTTTAGCCTTAATGGGTGCGAGAACACTATGGTGTTCCTACGAATCTTTCGCAATAAATGGGTTACCAATTTGGCAAACAGTTACGCAAGCAATGGCAGAATTGCGACGTCCTACTCCCTCGACGGTAACTTTATTCACTGCCGGAGCATTAGAGCAAGGACGCAACGGTTGGACTCACCAACGTCCGGAAATTGAAGCTTATTTTGCAGCCTTGATGCGGAATGGCAATATTTTCCCATTGTTTCCTCCCGATGCTAACAGCATTCAAGTGTGTTATGACTGGGCGCTAACAACGAAGAATAAGGGAATTGTGATTACTGCAAGTAAATCGCCGTTACCCGTTCGCACCACTTTTGAACAAACTCGTCAAGGGTTACAAGATGGTGCAATCGTATTGCAAGATGTTGAATCCAATCAAGGAGGAAGTAAGAAAATTGTCTTTGCCGTCATTGGCGATATGACATTAACACCAGTTTTTGAAGCTGCTGCTTTCTTGGAAACTGAAGGTTTGAGTGTCAAAATTGTTTCTGTCATCAACCCCCGTCGTTTGTATCGTCCTCATGATACTGCTTGGGATATTTGTTCTGAAGCCGATGGCGATTTCTTGGATGATGCAAAATTTGCGGAATTGTTTGGTGGGGATGTGCTAATTGGCGTTACCGGAGGCGCTGCCGCAATGCTAGAACCCATCATGCTGCGGAGTACCGCGAAGCGGGATACCTTCGCTTGGCGGCGTGGGGAGACGACAGCAAGTGCAGGTGAGTTGATGGCGTTCAATGGTTTGACAGCCCAAGCATTGACAAAACGGGCGATGGAGTTGGTGCATTGAGATTATGAACGGGTAATTAGAAATTTCTAAATACACAACCGCAGATCTACGTATAAAACACGAATATATCATAGTTTTATACGTAGGGCTTGCTGAATAAAAGTGTAAAGAATTCCAGATCAAGGGTTCAAGTCTTTTTCCACTTTTCAAGTGCATTCGTTATAACATCTCTAGTCTCAAAACCCTTGCACAATCTCTCTTAGTGATCGCTGGATAAATTTGAAAGAAAGAGCGACGAAACAACCATTTTGCTAGCTGTGCGTCTTCTATATTTGCTTTAGAGACTTATTCAGCAAGCCCTACATAGATTTGTGGTTTTTCTTACTATCTCTATTTGATACTATACGGTTCAGTTAAGGATAATTGTAGGTTGGGCTTACTGTTGGGAAATCCAACAAACCATCAAAAATGTTGGGTTTCGTTTCTCAACCCAACCTATGCAGCTGAAGGGTTTTTGGCGCTAACTAAACTGTATTGTCTTATAATTGGCTTCAATTGTTATATCACTGTACGTTCGTTCCTGATTGAAGGGCGAGGTGAATTAATGCCTGACAGGGTAAGGAAAAAATCGTAGAAATGGTTTGCGTCCGAATGGGACTTAGACGAAAAGTAGCCAGTAAAGAAACTCAAATGTATATACAGAGAGGCTTTAACATCAATTTACCTGTTTTATTATTGATATATCTGGGTGTCCGGAATTTTTAGACCTTTGGCGTATTTCCCTCGATCTGTATGGTTTTGAGACTTATTTCTTCATCAAAAATGTTTAAGTCCCGGTAGGGGATGCCCTTTTGCGTGCTTTGAACTTTCCCAACATTGCTTCAAGGTTTTGTTGCTGGTATGTATAAGGCATTAATGACAGTAGAGTGTAAACTAGCCGTTGTCCCGCCCCTAAGAATTGAAACCATTTTTCTTGCTTCTCTATATGCTTTACACGCCCTTTTCTCTCATATTTTTGGCTACAAAAGCAAATTCTAGTGACAGTGCAAAATCAGGTGATCGCCTGATTCCCTGAAAAACACGTAATATTACTATTATAATTGCAATATAAAGTACTTATATTACGTATATCAAGTTTTTCTGGTGTCACTTTGTTGCATTGCTTATTGGCATTTTAGTGGTTTCCTCTAATTGGTGCAAGATATGAGGAAACCAAAACTACTCGCCATGCCATGCGCGAGGCTGTCTATTCTCAAGGACGGATGAGTCGTTAAACGGGGCTTTCCTACAACACAGTTAAAACGTATCTCCAACGGATGGCAGGAGAATCATAATGTAACAATGACAATGATAGGGTTGGAAAAATTCAAATTGGGCTACTACCGTTAGAACGATAAACAATTTGTTAACCGACATTTATGCTGAAAATTACCACAATCAAGGAGATCCTATAATGCCAGAAGGTTATAAACAACAATTTAATAACGACTTACGTAATGCTCAATTCGCAGGTGGTTTTGTGAATGCGGATAAAGTTGAAGTTGGACAGATTGGCGGTAATATTAATAACTACACACCACAGCAGAGACAAAATCTTGCGGAAGCCGCAGCAGAAATTCAGCAACTCCTACAGCTATTAGAGCAAACAAACCCTACTACAACTAACTCTGAAAAAATGACTGTTGTAGCAAAGGTGATTGATGAAATTGAGAAGAACCCTACTTTGAAAGCGCGGGTAATTGGGGCATTAAAGTCTGGGGGTAAGGAAGCATTGAAAGAAGCAGTTGACCATCCTTTAGTTAATATCTTGATAGCATCTATAGAAGGTTGGCAGGAAGCTAAATAATGATTTGAGAGGTAATATCGCAAAAAAGTGACTTCAGTAGACAGTCTCCCCGGAATTATAGCGAATAGGTAGTATTTGTATAATACAGAGAACCAAGAATGCCCGATCATCTTATGCCAGAGTCAAAAGACCCAAAACAAGTTATTAACAATGACTTACACAATTCCCAGTTTGGTGGTGGTTTTATCAATGCTGACACAGTGAACGCCAGGCAAATTGGTGGCGACATCTACAATATTTACCTTGAGCAGCAGACGATGACATCAGGCAATAAAATTCAGTCACAGAATCAACAGCAGCGATTGCAACAAGAAAAGGATTCACTCGAAAAAAATTGTTCACTGCAAAGTCAGAAAGTTGCGAGAATACAAACTGCTTTGGTGATTGAAACAGATCCGTCTCGCAAGTTTCAATATGAACACCAGATTCAGGAAGAAGAACGTACATTGAAGGAACTTTATGACAAGTTGAATGCGCTCGAAAAACAGTTGCAAGCTACGGAGAATTATGTACTAGAAGCAGACAGAAGCACATATACTGAGCGTTCAGTAATATCTGAGTCTTTACTTATTCAAAAATTTGTGCCTACACTTGCCGAGAAAAATGAACCATCAGTCAATTTTAAATTAGCCCCTTCTCATTCTCAAGGTCTTTCAAATTTTAACTTTGAGACCGTAACAGTTAACTCTCAAGGACAAATAGTTTGCAAGCATAAAGAACACGCAGAATACTTCACAGAGGATTTGGGAAAAAGTATTAACTTGGATATGGTATTTATCTCAGGTGGGCATTTTTTAATGGGATCACCTGATGCTACAGAGCAAAATGAAAATGAACAACCCCATCATCAAGTAGTTATTCAGCCATTTTTCTTAGGTAAACACCCAATCACCCAAGCTCAATGGAAAGCGGTAGCATTACTTCCTGAAATTGATATTAGGTTAAATCCAAATCCTTCTTACTTTAAAGGCGATAATCGTCCTGTTGAAAATATTAGTTGGTACGAGGTGAACGAATTTTGTCAAAGGCTCTCTAAATATACAAAGCGTGAGTACCGTTTACCTAGTGAGGCAGAATGGGAATATGCATGTCGTGCTGGAACAGAAACTCCATTTCACTTTGGAGAAACTTTAACTACGAATTTAGCTAATTATTTAGATACCCAAGTTTACAAAACTTCCCCGAAAGGGCAATACATAGGTAAAACAACAACTGTTATGACTTTTCTGCCAAATTCTTTTGGATTATGCGATATGCATGGCAACACACGAGAGTGGTGTTTTGATTACTGGCATGATAACTACCAAGGCGCACCATCTGATGGGAGTGCTTGGGTAGTAGGAGGTAGTAATTTATATAGAGTATTACGTGGAGGCTCTTTTCTATCCAACCTTAAAGATTGCCGCTCAACCAATCGCTATAAAGATGTGCCCAGCAGTAAAAAATATAGTAATGGCTTTCGGATTGCTTCCTCTTGTATTTAAGAATAGAATTTATGAAATTAGTTAACTAATCTGAACTTTAATGGCAACAGGTCCGCTAAATGTAAAACCTATATTGAAAGATATCCTAGAACCTGCTTTTAAAGAGTTCCAAGTTTTATCACCAACATTATTTCTATGGAAAAATATATTATCGCCTCTTCCATCAACAACAACAAAACCATGCTCTGCTTCTAATCTATGAACTCTCCCAAGAAATAACTTATTGGCACTATTATCTTTTATATAATCAAGTATTTTAATCCGTATTTCATATTGTATGGGTGCTTTACGTAAATTGCTAAAAATCTTTTTTGATTCATTTATTTTTTCTAAGTCATTACTTTCAAATAAATATCGAGCATACCAAAACTGTGCATAATAATTTTGGTCTCCTTTAGAAAAAGCTTTTTTATAGTAGTAAATAAGGCTTTCTATGTTTGAAGAATCTATCATACTCAATATTTGGGCATATTCATAGTTCAATTCTTTATTTAAAGTCAGACTATTTAACGCTTTCTGTAAACAAGATTTAGCTGACTCAAGTTGATTTTTGCTTTTATAAAAATTAGCTAAACGCATTGTAATATAAGGATCTCGATAATTATTTTTAAATGCATTTTCGAGGGCTTTTAAAACTCTTTTATTATCGTTAATAATAATACCAAAATCTGCCTCTGAGTTATTAACAAAAGAATCTTCTGGGTATTTTTGTTTTGTGGTTTCAAGAATTTTCTCAATAGCGCGAATTGCCTCTTCTATATCGCGATCTATTGGGTCTTGTTGTTCTAAAATGTATTTTAAGTCATCAATAGCTAATTTGAGATAGGTACCTCTAGCGTGACGATCCGATTGTGGTTTGTCAATCAAACCTTCTACTATTAAGAGTGCTTGATTGCGAAATTTTTGTCGCTCTAACGGACGCTGCGCTTGACGTGCCCGTGTTACTGCTAACTCTGCTTGGGAATGGACGATAGAGCTATCTCTCGGATCAATCTCTTGAGCCAGCTTCAAGTATTCCTCGGCTAGTTGATGATTACCATCAGGATTAATCCTTTCATAATTCGCCATTTGTTGGTAGAGATAAGCATCTTCGCCAACACATTCTTTTGCAATATCAAAAATAGCCCTGATATCTTCAGGCGATACAAATATATTTTCCAGTGATTTTGCATTAACTAGTTTACGAAAAGACTCTCTATCAGTGTCATAAGAAATATTAAGATGTTTAATAACTCGAATATACTCATTGTAACGGTCAGCATCCTCCGTCAGAACTTCTTCAAAGACAATTTGAGCAATTTGTGGATGTCGAGATGTATAATAAAAATCACGCCTATCAGCTTTTCCTTTGACCTGAACGATATGTTCAAGAGGCGCAAATAGTTTCTCCTCAAAATCATTGAATACAATATCATGTACCCTTGCTATAAGTCCCGCTCGAACTTGCGTACCAAGGCGATTAAGAAGACAAACAGTAAGGTAAACATCTTGTGCTTGCTTAGGATAAATATTGTTGTACTCATCCACGATTATTTCTTCAAATGGACGTCCCATAGTTGCTTCATGTAATGCTACTAACAACTGTCTGCCCGCTTTTTCTTCAAATTCTTTAACTCTTTATTCAACAGTTTTTTTCTGAAGATGAGAACCAAGCGAGTCATATTTGGACAACAAATTCACGAGAGTTTGAATTTCATTTTTGCTGAGATATTGTAATTGATACGCATTATTTACATACTCAGAAAGGCTGTTACACGACATATTCCACTCATTTAATCTCTCTGCTGTAACTATCGTAAGTGGAACATCAAATTGACGTGCATCTTCAACTAGTTTTAGTATTAAAGAGATATTGTCGGCTGCTTCATCTATAAAAATAAAAATTCGTTCATTTGTAAGTCTATAAAGTTCTCGTACAGCCTCAAAATTTATACTATTTAAGGGGTGCATAAATAAACAAGTTACATTAGCTTGAGTAGCTGCCTCCCATGCTATCCTTCTAATAAATGTTGTTTTTCCAGCTCCTGCCTCGGCTTTAATTAAATAAAGCTCAGAAATCGTAGTTCTATCACTATTAGGTTTCATTATAACATCGCCAATCACTGTATCTGTAAGACGTCGTCTCACATCAAGACCTTTAATAATCGGATACCATCCCAAATCAAATCCTCTATAAAATTGTTTAGGTTTACTTTCCTGGGTTTCTATCGCATCATGTACGTATTCAACATCGTGAGTTAATAAATCCTTCACTGAGCCTATCACTGGCTCATTCTTAATAAACTTTCTTTGTATTGGATGTTGAATCTGAAAAGCTTGTGCAAGAGGTCTCAAATTTTTTAAAATTGATTGATCAAGGCATTTTAGAAAATCTTCTAATCCACTCTCTAATACTGTAATTCGTTTGGATTCCCAAAAACTTTTTTCAATCTCTGTGGTCTTAGATTTTACTAAATAGTAATGCGGTCTATTTTTGACCTCATTTAATACTTGAAGAATGAGAGAACGTAAATCTGCATCTTGAGAGTTATGCCCTATAAAAATTACCGTACTCTCATAACACCATTCATAGAATATCTTAAACAATCTATTTCTATTTTCTCTATGAGTCGCATATTGGTCAGTGGTTAAAATGAAAGGTAACTTAGGGTCTTGGGTTCTAGTGATACAACCATGAAGTTTTAGCAATGCGAGGCTATTTGACGGTTGGAGTTTATCATCTATCCGGTCATTATTTGAGATAAGTGGAACTAACTCTTGAACTCGATTTTTGCTTTTTTCATAAGCTGTTTCTACTAATCGATCAAAATTTGTTGTAACAATGCCCCTCCATCTGAATGTTGGTAAAATAGAATAAAAATCTGCAGGTTGAATTTCTCGAAATTGGTTAGCAATGAAATCCTGAACTGTTCCTAAGTCAGTTTCCGAGATAGCTAATTCAGTTATCCATTGCAAAGATTCCTGTCTATACTGCCCATTCAAAAATCTTGTAGATAACACATCTCGCAAGCTATCTAAGGATGGCATGTGCTTTCCGTTTGATACTTGGCGACCGAGAGATGCCCCTGTGCCAAGAAAAAGCACTACCTGACCATATTGTACTGAAGATACAACTATTTCCGGCAGTTTCATGTAACTAAGCTAATACCTATTCATTTAATTTTAGCAAATAAAATATACTAGTAGTTGTGGTAGTATTACTGGGGTGAGCACCGAGATCCCTGCAATTTGGGATACGTTGTAAAGTTTTGTAACGAAAATGGTTGCAGACCCTTGATTTTACGTCTCCCACGGGCGCGATTAACGCTCCCGCAAAATATGAAACAAGCACATTTTTATGAGATTTCTCAAAGCTTTACTGTATAACGGTTCTAAAATGTGCTTGTTAAGAGATATCATTAATAGTCAGGCGGCAAATTCTCATCGTCGTCTGAAGGATACTTATTAGTATAAGCATCGGTTATACTATCCACAGCTTAGAACCTGGAATTAATCTAGCAGGGGTTTGGAAGTAGCCTTGGGTGCGTTTCCAAAGTTCAATAATTCCGGGGATGTCCGTAAGGCTAGGAATTTTGTTGAGTTTCTTGAAATATACCACTAGCTAAAATTCCCAGAATTTTATTCACATCTTTGAGATAATATTCGCTTAAATCAATGCTTAATGTTTGTCCTTCTAGTTTGAGAAATTGCCAAATGCTACCTGTTGTTACTGCACCGTAAATTGTTTTAATCTCAGTTATCGTTTGCTCATTAAATATTTGTGCTGCAACCATAGACGCAGCACACTGGCCCAACCCACCGTTAATATTCTCTTTTTTGGCTTCTACAATTGTAATCACTGGCGCTGTCACCATCAGAATTTCTGGAGATTTAGTAATAATAAAATCACAAGTTCCGTTTAATCCTTTGGTCTCGTCAACAGTGAAATCAACTCCCGAAAACAAATTTATTTGCTCTTGGAGTTGTCGGCGTAAATCAACTAATATTGGAGCAATAATGAGTTCAGAACGTGCTTTTTCACTATTACTAGCTAGAGCGATCGCCAAGTTATAGTCAAGTGTTTCTGTAAGTAACTGACTAGCTGTTAATTCCGGAAAATTAGCGAATATATCACGTTTTTCTAATGTGGTTAAGTTAAACCCCTTCTTGGCTTTAGCTAAACTAAACTCGCTATAGGACATAAAAGTAAAGATAATTATCAGGTCCTTCAATCAATTCTGCTTTCTTGAGATCAGGCATAGCATAGTAGCATCGCTCAAATTTATGACGAGTGAGCTTGTCGCCATTTTCTAAAGGCGGAGTTGTCGCTCAAGAGAGAAGTTATACCAAACAGATCTCATAAATTTCGACTCTCGTAGCAAATTACTGACATTGTAATACAAGTTAAAGCGATCGCCTCCCACAAAGTAAATCTCATCAAAAAGCGTATCTTCACTCAAAGGATAAGCCTCTGGCTTTGGTTTGTGTGTATCGCCGCAATTTGCCAGAAATTTTGCCTTAGGGCTAAAGCACAAATCCCAATACTGAGAGAGGAAGTGCAATTTGCAGCAATTCGCGCTCTTCACTTTTGGGGCAATTGCGCTGATGACACCAACTGCGGCGATCACCTGTCTAAAGACCAGAAGCTACGTGTCTTTCAAACATTTGCTAAAATAGATAAATATATAACCGTCATAATTAACTATGTCAACTACTATTACTGATATTGGCACTCTTATTACCCGTCATCCTGGAATTCATGGAGGCTGTCCAATTATCACTGGAACTGGTGTCACAGTACGACGAATTGCTATCTGGTATAAGCAAGGTTTGAGAGCAGAAGAGATTGCTGCACGAATTGGGCATTTAAGCATTGCACAAGTTTATGGAGCATTAACTTACTATCATATAAATCGAGAAGAAATTGATAATGATATTGCTGAAGAAGAAGCAGAAGCAAACCGGATAGAGTCATTACAAAGAGCAAGCAGACAGTCGTGAGTCAGATTCGTTTGTATATGGACGAGGATTCTAGTGATACTGCATTAGTGCTAGCTCTGGAAAATAGAGGTATAGATGTCATCACAACTCTAAGTGTAAACAGATTGAGCTTTCCTGATGAAGAACAATTAATCTGGGCGAGGTCGCAAGACCGCGTTTTATATACTTCTAACATTCGGGATTTCTATAGTTTACACACAGCTTTTTTAACTCAAGAACAACCTCACTCAGGAATGATTTTAGTACAGCAACAACATTACTCAATCGGAGAACTGATGCGCGGTATTTTGAGATTATTTGCAGCTAAGTCAGCAGAGGAAATGGAAAATCAAGTAGAGTTTCTTAGCAGTTGGATAGAGGTATAAACGTAATACCATACTCAATCACTCACAAGGAACGAAAAATTTTCATCGGGGCGAACGACACTAGCGCCCCTAAGACTGTGGTCTCTTTAAGAAGAAAATTTCTGTAAATCCCCTACCTGAATTCATTCGCGGGGATGCCTGTGACTCATAGCTATCTTCTCACGATTCCGTGGCTAAATATGCGCGAAGCACTTCTGCAACAGTCCAAGCTTGGGCAATACATCCTCTCGGAGTCATCGGGGCATCACCATCAAAAATTTCACTGAGACTACCAAGCCCGTGGGCAGTCAGGTGGTTTGCCATTGGTTCAAGAAAGCTCCGAACCTTAACTGGATTTTGAAACACACGCAAATGTGCTAAAACAAAAGGACCTAATAGCCAACCCCAAGTTGTTCCTTGGTGATAAGCACCGTCTCGAGTCCGTTGATCTCCACCATAGTGTCCTTGGTATTGAGGATCATTGGGAGCAAGCGATCGCAACCCATGTGAAGTTAGGAGTGTTCGTCCACAAACCTCTACGACGGCCTTTTGCTGTTCAGGGGTCAATGGACTTTCTGGCAACGATACTGCTAATATCTGATTAGGTCGTAGCGATGCGTCATCACCGTTGGGTCCATCTAAAACGTCATAGCAATAGCCACTCGATTTGTTCCAGAATCGCGGAAAATGGTCAGCTAAACGATTAGCAAGCGTCTCATACTCTTGATATGGCTTACCAATCTGACGAGCAAACTTCACCATTGTTCGCAAGGCATTGTACCACAGAGCATTAATTTCTATAGGTTTGCCAATCCGAGGCGTGACGACCCAATCACCTACTTTAGCATCCATCCAGGTAAGTTGTACACCCGCTTGTCCAGCGTAAACTAACCCATCTGCTGAGTCTACGTGAATATTGTAACGGGTGCCACGAACATGCCAGTTGACAAGATCTGCCAGAACTGGAAAGAGTTCTTGAATAAGCGCTTCTTCTTTAGTTGCTGCATAATAAAGCCGTACTGCTTCAAAATACCACAGTACTGCATCTACCGTATTGTATTCTGGCGCGTCTCCAGCATCAGGGAAGCGATTGGGTAACATTCCCTGATCTACATACTTGGCAAAGGTTTGCAGAATTAAGCGTGCGATTTCTGGGCGACCTGTAGAGAGGGTGAGACCTGGTAGACTAATCATAGTATCGCGTCCCCAATCGCTAAACCAGTGGTAACCTGCAATCACAGTCTTACCATTTTGTTGATTGGGCAACGAACGGTTGACAATGAATTGGTCAGCAGCTAGTACTAAATGATTCACCCACTCTGGTGTTTCTTGAGCAGTGGAGGAGCGACTGTTTTTCCAAACTTTTGTTAAAGAGTCCTCATAAGTGCGGCGAATTTCTAACGCTCCTGCACCATCTAAGTTAGAGTTTCTTTCGGTACTGGCGACAAAAGTGAAGGATTCACTCTCTTGTAGCGTTACTTCAAACGTTGCTGCATGAAAATGATCTTCCTTGTCGCTTAGTCCTCGGTAACGTTCTGCTGCTAAGTCAAATCCATAGTACCACTTACTGACTGGTGTTGCTTTACCATGATTCGACAGAAGATACAATGGTACAGCATTTGTCAAAGCAGTTACACGTATCCCCTGCTCTACAGAATCAATAGTCATTTGCCAACTCCCGGCTTGAGTACTACCGTGATAATCGCGGTAATTCACCAATGCCTTGAGTGTGAGTAACATCGGTTTGCTTGCACGACGTAGATCGTAACGTACATACGTCGTGTTGGCTTCTGGCTGCATCCACACTCGCTTTTCTAAGAGAGCATCAGCACAAGCAAATGTCCAGACAGGAATAGTTCCCTCCAATTGAAAGCGTTCAATGTGACTCAGCCCTTCAGCATCGATACTTCCACCCGCCCAACGATTAGCGTAAAGGGGATAAGAGTGTTCATCGTATAAGGCTGTTTCATCTAGTTTTGTCAGCAAAAGGGTTCGATCCACTGGCGGCTTTAAGGCTGCGACTAAGAGTCCGTGATAGCGCCGCGTCAACAGATTTGCTACAGTGCCCGAAGCGTAACCACCGATCCCGTTCGTTACCAACCACTCTCGCGACGAAGCTGTATCCAGGTTGCTACAAATTTCTCGTCCAAAGTTAATACTCATGTGACATTACAGGATTTTGAAGGCAGATGTTATCTTTATAACCGTTCGCAATTGCAAAGTATCAGGAGTTTAGCTAATGCGACTATCTTTTTTGTAAGGGACTCGAACGTTTTTGAAAATACAACGGTAATCGGGAGAATGAAAAAGTTTGCAAGTCAGTAGCGATCGCTCACCCATAGGTATCAGTTGAAAGATGCCAACAGCAGCCACTGCTCCCAATGGTGGAGCAATGCAGTAAAGCCACTGGTACTGCCAAAGCGGTGTCACTAAAGCGGGGGCAATACTGCGTGCCGTATTCAAACTGGTGCCAGATATTGGGGCTCCCAACCAAACCATTGTTGCCACAAGCAACCATACCATAAGTGGTGTCCAGCGCATTAGCCTCTGACTACTTAAAAACATAAAGATAGACAGCACCAGCAGACATGTCATCACCACTTCAGCTAGAAACACATACCAGATAGCATAACCCTGTCCGGGTAAAGTTACGCAATTGTTGATACTAGCTGCGTAGCGTCCCCACACAATCTTTATTAACGAACAACCGATAATTGCGCCAAGAAATTGTGCGATGACATACCCAACTAAATCTAGCTTATGCATCTTGCCCTGTAGCCAGAAAGCCAATGACAAGCAAGGGTTGAGGTGAGAGCCACTCAGTTTACCCAAAGGTGAAATTGAAAAAAGTACTCCACTTCCAGCAAATATCAGCCCATTAATTAACAATCTTATGCTAGGATTGGGTACCAGGTGTTCCATTGGTAAACCTTTACCAAAATTGAAGGTAATTATACTAAATCCCACAAAGATATTGAATGCAGTTCCTAGCATTTCCGCAGCATATTCTGGCCAGTGCAATTGCTTCCAAGCTTTGAAAAAATGCATTGTTGTTTTTCAACCAGCTAATTAGAGCATGTTACATAGGGTACACCAAAATAATAAAATTTGTTGCGAAATACGTAACGCACTGGTCCTGGGCAATGCTTTCGTGCATTAGCTATGGAAACTACTATATGCTATGAGAAAATGAATTTCTTCAGTCATCCAGTCCCAAAGGTGATACACGTAGCATCAAGCCAAGTGCTTGCGGTGGGTTGGAATATCTGTCGGAAAGCCGCAATTCATGCGATCGTTCCGATAATTGAGGCTCAGTTAGTAGAGTGCTACAAGCGCACTGTAGAGGTTACGAGTTCGAGTCTCGAATTCTTTATCACACTCTAATGCATAGCCGTTTGACACTCTCCTGCCTGAAGGCACAGACGCTATGTGTCTTCCCTATAAGGGATTTTCCGCCTAATTTATTATAAATTTTCTCGCTTGATTTATAACTGCTCGTTTGCTTAAGTTCACGAAGCAATTCTATTTGTGTCCGCACTACTTGCCCACCTTTCTGCCAATCCTTTAAGAATTTCTTCAACTTCACTGTGGCTAGCAAATAAGACTCGAGCGCGCCATGAGGTTTCACCTTCACGAATCTTCAACCAGAAACCATCTTGGAACTCCTTTGGCATCTGAGCTAGTAAATCAAAAAATTCTCCCGCCTCCAAGTCTAGTTTACCTGTACGAAACCGACTGAGCCGACTTTCGTGGATTCCAGTCCAAAGGCTAACCTGCTTGGCTGAATAGTCAAAAGCCAACAATAATTGATTAAAAATTTCTTTGTGCTGGATCATAGCAACATATCTTTACTAAGATATTGTCAATTTAGCAAC
>JAQYWN010000105.1 GCA_029379265.1 Rhizonema sp. NSF051 | reverse complement strand
ATATAAAACTACCTTTAATTACGAATTACGAATTACGAATTACGAATTAGTAATTATCTGATGACCTAATTAAAATTTAAGATTGGCCAATCTTGTTGACGATAATAGTTTGTCATGTCGTCAAACTTTCGTAGTTCAGCACGCTCTGCCAAAAATTCAGGTAAATTTAAGAGCCATTGCTCATTTAAATCAGAAAGCATTGTAGCAAAGCGATCGCGATCCAAATCGGGGGAAATCTCTCCAAAATATCCTAATGTCACATGAGCGGTGAAGTCATAATGTTGTTCGATTCCTAGTGCCATCAACTGAGAATTTTGATAAATTGCTCTGCGCAAGTTAAGAATCTGCTGATAGGAGTCTTCATTCTGAGGGACTAAACAAACACCTACAGCTCTTGGCATCACTATCAATCCGAGCATTTGCCAGCGAATTGGGCTTTTATGGGTTATTGCTTGTTGATACTCCTGAAAGATTTCAGTAAAGCAAGAGCGTAACTGCTCCTCAAATGCTGGATTTTTTTCAGAAGCATCACGGTAAGCACTGTCCCAAATTAAGTCTGCCAAAGTCAGATGAAAGCTAGTAGGAGGTACAGGCACAATTAAATCATTGCTTACAGATAACTCTAAAAGTTGCTGTTGGTAACTTTGTAAGTTGACATAGAAGGCATTTTCTGCATTTTTATCCTCAAAACATGGTGTAATCACCGTATAACCAGGAAATGGCATAGCTTTTATACTCCCGGAATGCACCTGAAACTTAGAAGATTCCTGAATGCGATGGATTTGGGATCTGTAAGCTTCTGGTAATGTCATCCTTGCTACCCGGTTCAAGTAAGTTTGATAGTTGTCGTCCAAGCTTAATATCCTCCAGCGCTCACTTAATAGATTTTAGGGAAAATTACTCAGCATAAACTACTTTTTATTAGCAATCGGAAGGATGCGCGTTTACGTGAGAATATTATGGAAAAACATACAATAGAATATGCCCTTTTCTGTGAAAATAGAGATAATTAAAATATTCGTGATGCTGTTCAATAATAGTTTAAAAGGGTGACATAAATAGCAATCTACCTATAGAGATATATTTTAGGCTAGTTCAAAAATTAAGTGAAAGCTTGCCCAAAGTCCCTGTTCAGATCCCCGACTTCAGGGTAGAAGTCGGGGATCTTGGCATTTAAGAATCCTCAACGGATTGCTGTAGTTCATAAAATTAAGTGAAAGCTTGCCCAGAGTCCTTGAGAGTAAAACTAAATAGCACTACGGATTGGGTTCATTCGTAGAGTTCTCTTGAGAACAAAGCAAAGCTTTGAAGCTCACGCCTTGTCAGCAACCTCCGGCTTACAAGAGCTTGGCGACTACGACTCTCGTTCTAGAATGAACGGCACGGGCATTTATTTCTTGGCAATATGTTGAACATCTTTTTAAATAAATATGCTTATCAATCGCATCCGGGAATATCATTTCCTGACGCGCAGAGATGATATCCCCGGATGAGCTTTGTAGCGTCTCCAAACAGTGCGTCTTTACTACAATTCCTACCGATTGACTTTAACTGAAACGTATTGGTCAATAAGCGAGCATTAATGCGATTAACTTGGAGCTTATTGACATTGAACGCTTCTTGTTGACAATATGTATTTTCCCTGCCTGACGAATGAGTTTAGGCAAAAATTTTGGTGAATTACGATTGCAGTTCAACCCATAGAGGTATAGTCCGCCAAGCTTCTCGAAGTTCATGATCTAGTTGTTTGTAATTAGCTTCCTTTTCATTGACTAAATCCCAGAATTTGGATGAATGATTCATATGTACGGTGTGACACAATTCATGAATAAAAACGTAATGTACAAGACGATCTGGTATGAAGAGAAGCTTGTAATTGAGGCTGATTGTCTTATATCCAGAACAACTTGCCCAACGAGTCTTTTGCCCCTTAACTAAAGTTTTGCCAAAGGGAAGATGACTAAGCTGACTGACTTCTTTGAGCCAAGGAACGAGATGAATGTGAGCTTTTTGAGAAATCCAACGTCGGAGAGCTAGTTTACAGGTATCTACATCGTTAACATTACCATGGACTATGAGCTGACTATCCGATTTCTCAGTTATTGCTACCTTAGATGCCGAGGTGTGATGATACTCAACTACCCAATCTTCTTTAATCGCTGGAAGTGCTATGAAGTCTGGGAGAGGGCAGGATGCCGTAGGTGCAAATAACGGTCGCCACTGCTCAATCTTTTTCACTGCTGCTTCTAACCAAACCTGTTTCTTTTCTATAATGCTAGGAATGCAACTCTGGTCAAAACCTTTAGGAACAATGACCTCTATACCTTTTTCGATAGATACTTTGAGATGCAAATTCTTGGCTTTTTGACTTTCACGGATAGTATAGTTAGGCAGAATATTTAGTTCGTTTGCCGGTGAATTTAAATTTACCACAAAGACGTACCTTTATACATACCTACTTATAAGGATCAACATAATTCGTAATTTGTCATTATTCTGCCACGTATAAATGCGGGTATTTGAATCAGGATACCAATACAGTTTTGCTTGTGCTTAATTGAACAAGAGTGCTTGTACCTCAATTCATTCTTTGCTCGTCCTTAGTCAAAGGACGTATGATTAAAGACGTTCTAACTATCTTCACGCTTCACCATTACAAAATAGATGAGGATTAGCTGAGTTTAAAAATTCTTTAGTAGGTTAATGAACTAATTACCTTCAGCTTCTTCAAAAACTTATATCCCGTATCATTGACTGTCCAGTAATTTGTTCTCACACCTATTTTGCGTAAGCGCACAGGAATTAACTCTGCTAATTTCATTTCTCCAATTATACCAAGTTTAACCCCTAAAGCTTTAAATATAAATACTAAGAAGACTTCTACTAAAGGCTCAAGAGCAACTTCTCTAGCAGCAGTATTGATTGTACCCAGTTCTACAAGCTTTAGAGTGCTATCAATAACGACAGAATCTCCTGAAGCACGAGCTAATACAAAAGCTTTTACTTTGTCATAGCTTGTGTCCAGCATATAAATGTCTGTTAATGCAAGACACATCTCTACAATATAATAGAGCAATAATGCAATATTTGTTGCACTGGCACCATATGCAGCCCAAGCACCAAAGATTTCCAAACTTTCCCCCTGTGCTTTCATTTTTGAGGTGGCTTGGCAGACGACTTCGTTAGCTGCATCTTCCTTGTTCCACCCTTTAGGCGCTTTAACCTCACTCGCATATGGCTTAAACTGTGTTAAGTTATACACGATTCCTGAAAATTTAGCTAGAAAACCACTATCACTAGCTTCAGCTAGTGCATCGTCACATGGACTCATCTTTTTCTACCCTACTTAACTGACAAATTTTTCTCCATACATTAATATTGTTTCCACCAAATATAATGATTTAGGTTGCGATCGCCTTGAGGATAACATATCAGCATCTGCAACTCATGCAAAGTTGTCACTAAACGCGCTAACTCATTTTACAGGAAATCAAACCATAAGGAATTGACCATGACAGAAGCGAACAACGTACTAGGCGGAAAACTGGAAATTTGTTGCACTTCCCCCCTGACTGGGTATTACCGTGACGGTTTATGTCGTACAGGGGGTCAGGATTTTGGCTCGCACGTTATTTGCGCCCAAATGACATCCGAATTTCTTGAGTTTACCAAATCACAGGGAAACGATCTCAGCACGCCTGTACCTGATGCTCAATTTCCTGGGTTGAAAGCAGGCGATCGCTGGTGTTTATGTGCTTCTCGCTGGCTTGAGGCCTTTGATGCTGGGGTAGCCCCACCAGTTATCCTCTCAGCAACCCATCCCAGAGCTTTGGAAGTTGTCACCCTAGACGATTTGAAAAAACACGCCCTTCGTTCTTAAGTAAGTAACTACTATATCAAATTAAGCGCTCGCTCCAGGTTATGCAAGGAGTGAGACAAGATTAGTGAGTCTTATCTTTCTATCCGCCTCTTCTCCAAAGTGTTATGCGGGGCGGTGTATCTTGAGTTATTCACGGGCTATGATTAACGAGGATGTAAGTCAAGCCAAAACTCAATAATGGTAACAGTCGTTGTCATCATTAATACGCTCATCTCGCTGATGCTTTTCTACATAACTTGGCGAGTATGGAAACTGAAGCAACGGCTGGTGAGGATAGCTGATAGATTAGTCATAGCTGAGCATAAAACTCATGCGATACTAGATCGCAAACCTGAAGCTATTTATAAAGGTCAGCGAAATATTCAAAACTTACGACAGAGATCTCTGTTGCTCCAGCTGCAAATTCAACAAGCACGACAGATTTTCAACCTACTTTTGGTAGGGGCACAAGTCTGGCGCAATCATTTTTGGAGGCTACAGTCAAAGTCTTGGAAAAAGAGGGAGTAGGAATTGTTAATAGGAGCGTGAAATCCGGGGGATGAGCGTGTAAAGTCCGTCATCAATTGTACGAGTGTCATCAGTGATGGCGGACTGATGACACTCGTACAGTGACGGAGTGACTATACATGAGGGCAGTGCGTTGTTCTGTTCTCCCTTTTGTAGCAACTGCCCGTCAATTTCTAAGAAGGAATGGACTTAAAAGCCGATGAATTAAGTTTTTCTCATAGCGCGAATGAGCGAATGAGCGCTCTTCCAAGGCAACGGTACTAGTGTCTTGATATCGTCAGATAGGTGGATCAAATCGTTTTAATCTTGTCAGACGTGAAAACCGGCATAAATGCATAAAATGGGTGTAAGGAGAAGAGAAATAACAAAATGTCTAACAACCGTTCTGGAGTATTTTTTGGCGGTATGATGCTTGGAGCTACTATTGGTGCCATAACTGGGTTGCTTGTAGCTCCGCGTACAGGGCGTGAAACACGTCAGCTATTGAAAAAATCTGCTGATGCTTTGCCGGATTTGGCAGAAGATTTATCAACGAGTGTCCAGATTCAAGCAGATCGTCTCTCTGCAAATGCTTTGCGGAACTGGGATGAAACCTTGGATCGCCTGCGAGATGCGATCGCTGCGGGAATAGATGCCAGTCAACGGGAAAGTCGAGTATTGAAGAGGCAAAACTCAGAAGATGTGCAAAGTGCAGCTTCTCGCAAAGTAGAAAACTTAGATCCCATAACACAGCAAATAGAATAGCTAATAAACAATATAACCGTGATCGATCCCCTTTTCTGGCTAGGAATGTCCATTCTTTTAGTCGCCGTCAGTCTGAGTACACTTTTGGTGGTGGCTATACCAACATTGCGGGAGTTAGCACGCGCAGCTCGCACTGCAGAAAAGTTATTTGATATTTTGTTACGGGAATTACCACCAACTCTAGATGCCATCCGCATGACAAGTCTAGAAATCACTGACTTAACTGATGATGTTAGTGAAGGAGTTAGAAGTGCTAGTGAAGTTGTAAAACAAGTCGATCAAAGCTTAGATAATGCCAGGAAACAAGTACAAAATGTTCAAGTAGGCACACGCAGCGTCTTTGTCGGCGTGAAAACTGCTTGGAAAACATTCACGCGCCAAAAATCTCCCAAGCGAACAGGCGATCATCTCCCACCAACCAAACAAGAAGCTCTGATTTTGCGAAGACGTGAAGCTTTACGGCAAGAAAATCGCCGGACAAAAGGAGAAACCCCACGCCCTAATGACGCTTACAATGATCATGCTAGTTGGGATTTTGATGATGAAGATTTACCCTCTAAACCAACAGTTACTGACGATTGATCTGACGAAGAGTATACTAATAGTCATGTTATTAGCCTGCGTAGGCAGGTTGCATTTGCATGTGGTAATGAGTAACGGGAGTAGCAAGAAAGAACATTTACCAACCCCCTTTTTCCCAATTACTCATTACCGACTACCAAGCAGCACATACGTGCTTTGGTAGCAATGTGGGTTAATGTATTACATCGTTAAAGATTGAGGATTAGTCTCTATCAACTTCGCCAAATCTTGTAAGAACGCTGCAGCATGGGCACCGTAAATAATTCGGTGATCACAGGTAATGTTTACCTGCATTTGTTGCTGTACGCCGAACATACCGTCAGCTGTCGCTGCTAATTGTGGACGGGATGCGCCGATCGCTAAAATTGCACCTTGCCCAGGCGGCAAAATCGCATCAAATCTGTCTACACCAAACATTCCCAAATTGGATAGTGTGAAGGTGCCGCTATTGTACTCATCTGCTTGTAACTGTTTGGCTCTAGCCCTCTCCACTAAGGACTTCCAATTGCGCGATAAAGAATACAGATCTACCGTGTCAGCATTTTGCAGGACTGGTGTAATTAAGCCACCATCATCCATCGCCACTGCCACAGCAACATTAATACTAGAATGATAAACAATTCCCTGCTCTGAGTAGCTGGCATTCAATAGAGGATGTTTTTGTAAAGTCACAGCTACAGCTTTCGCTAAGAGCGCTGTCATCGTTACGCCTTTAGACTTAATCTGCTTATAAAGCTTGTCTAACCCATCTGTGGTAATCGTGTAGCCTACACGATAAACAGGTACAGATAGGCTGACAACCATATTCCGTACTACAGCATTTTGAAATGTACTAAAAGGTACAGTTTGTTCAGAAACAGTTGCGACAACTGGTATAGGTGTAGATGGGGCGGGAGTCTGTACGGGGGAGGCTTTTGCTTGTGTAACAGAAGCGGGAGTCTGTACGGCGGAAGCTTTCGCTTGTGTAACAGGGGCGACAACTGGTTGCTTACCAGTAGCAGCTTCTATATCCTCAGCAACAATGCGTCCGTAGGGTCCACTACCAGAGATTGTATTCAAATCTACTTTCAATTCCTTCGCCAATTTACGTGCGCGAGGTGAAGCGACAATTCTGCCATTCTGATGAGTTGGGGTAGCATTTTGAGACTCTGCGGCAGGTGTTGCTTGTACGGCTGTATCTGCTATCTGTCCAGGTGTGGATGTAATCGCTTCAGATGGCAATGCTGTATCACTTTTTGCATTGGCTTGGGCAAGTACAGTTTCGATTTCAGCTTCTGTTTCTGCCAACAAGGCGATCGCTGACCCAACAGGAGCAGTTTCACCAGCTTGTACTATGATGTGAGCAAGATATCCTTCATAGAAGGATTCGACATCCATATCTGCCTTATCTGACTCAACAACCACCACTGTTTCGCCTTTTTCCACTTTGTTTCCGGGAGATTTTACCCAGGAGACGATTTTACCTTCAGTCATGGTGGAACTGAGCGCTGGCATAAATACTTCGTAAGTGCTCATAAGGGTGGTTTCTGAATCAATAATTGATAAACTTTTAACGATTGAATTGTATCTCTTTCTGTAGTGCTGAGCAGCCAGTGCGCCTATACGGGTTTCCCGTCGCACTCCTGTATTGCGTTGGGGAACCCCCGCACGGCGCTGGCTCCTCAGCACTATTTCAGTGAGGAACTATATTACGATAACTGGGTCTATTGATTTGTATTTCTTATCACGACTTTCCTTTTCAGATAATTCTTTCATTAGCCGCAAGAGTGCAGGTGACACATCAATCTAAAATTCAAGATTGGTCGTTTACTTACTGAAAATTACTTTGAAATTTTATGTCGGCAAAGTTCAAGTTTTTTTTGATTATGACTTCTAGTATCTTTGCCACCGTTCCTACGGTCGTTTATATCTTACACCGCAAGCCAACGACAGAGCTTCAAAGTGTAGGTAGTGAGCAATCGCAGCAATTGTCTGCGACAGTTCAGGCAAACGAGAATGCGGAAAACACGGAGCGAGCTAATTATAAACCAATACCGTTACAAAATATTAACTCTCCTCTCCAAGGTAGCGATCCTGCTGACCTCGCAATCAATGCCTTTGACGAGACAGAATTCACTAGAGTAATCCGAAAAGTAGAGGTAGCGTATCCTCAACCAAATCAAGCGTTCGTGACGATTACGCAAACAAAGCAGGTGAAAAATTCACATTCCTCAGCAATTAAATATCGAGTTGAGTTGGCAACTTTTGGGCGATCGCTTTTTGTTCAACCACCTCGCGTTTGGCAAATTGTTTGGGCAGGTTTCCAAGTGCAATGCTTACCTGGAAGTAATTACCGCAGAAGTGTTCCTGCCAAACTGTTTACCAGATGTATGAGGAGAGAAGAGTAGTAAATTGAGGAGTTCTTGGAGTGGAGCAGAATAATATCTCCTGTCTCCTGTCTCCTAACTTTTAAATATCGCCGCGAATTTCTTCTACAATGCCATCGCGAAGCACGATTTCTACCTGCATTTTGCTAATTAGGTTATCACCCGGTTCTGCGCGGAAAAACCCTTCCATTTGAAATTGGTTGACTTCCTGATCCAACTCAAGAAACTGCACTTGTTGCAGATTTTGCAGACTTTGATTTTTCTGTTCGAGCAATTCGCTTTTCTTTTGATTGATCTGGACTTGGATATTGTCAATCTGTTGTAGGGTTTGGGGACCTGGAGGTTGTAGACTCTGCTTTTGAATTTCTGAGATCGCCCGCTGTCCTTGGGCATCTAGTTGTTGTAGCTGCTGATCAGTTTGATTGATCTGAGTTTGTAATTGCTGCTGCACTTCATCTTTCCAAAGGGGAGTGACGATGGCTTTGACATTAACAACTCGTTTCAAAAGCAATTGCGGTTTGGAGACATCCATATCTATTTGTT
This sequence comes from Rhizonema sp. NSF051, assembly GCA_029379265.1. GTDB lineage: Bacteria > Cyanobacteriota > Cyanobacteriia > Cyanobacteriales > Nostocaceae > Rhizonema. The sequence goes on along the minus strand of JAQYWN010000105.1, from coordinate 6,073 downwards.
CCACGTTCACTCTATAGTTTGTAGGTAAGAAGTTTAAGAAAACATCCCGTTAATAATATCGCGATAGCGTTCCGTCACGACGTGTCGCTTAATTTTCAACGTTTGAGTCATCATGCCATTTTCAATCGAAAATGTCTCCAGAATTAGTTTAAACGGACCAATGCGGTCATCCGAGCGATAACCGGGACGGTTTTGTACTTCCCGATTCAATTCCTGCCGAAATTTATCTTGGATCGCTTTACTTTCGACGTCTACTGTAGAAGCATGGTTCGTCGCATCGTTAGTTGAGTGTTTCTCTGGTAGAGGCGGCAAATTTTGAGTCTCTGCCCATTTTTGTAGGGCTTCTAAATTGGGGACAATTAAAGCACCAAGACTGCGTTGGTCTTGTCCGACAAGCATAATTTGATCTATGTAGGGCGATCGCAAACACGCATCTTCAATCGGTAGTGGTTCGATGTTTTCTCCATTAGTTAATACAATTGTATCCTTAGCTCGTCCGGTCAATACCAAGTCATCTTGTTGTGTCACCCAACCCAGATCGCCGCTATTAAACCAACCTTCAGCGTCAATCGCTTTTGCCGTCTCTTCCGGATTGTGGTAATAACCTTGCATAACTTGTGGTCCCTTGAGGAGAACCAAACCTCGCGTCTCAGGTGAGAGGGGTTGGCGAGTTTCGGGGTCTACTATTTTTACGACTGTATCCCGAATTGGTCGCCCGGAAGAACCTCGCAAATTGTGCTCATTACGACGCGCATGGGTGACTGGAGAAGTTTCTGTCAAACCGTAGCCTTGCAAAATCTCTACACCAATTATCTCAAAAAAGTCATCTACATGTTTGGGTAGCGCACCTCCACCGCTAAACATTTGCTTAATTCTTCCCCCCGTGGCTTCCCTAACTTTGTCATAAACTAATCGTCCTCCCAAGGCGTGGAGGGGAAACAAAGTAGATGCTTGTATACCTGCCGCGAGTCTCTCTACCCTGGAAGGATGAAGATTTTCTAAACTCAATCCTTGAGCAATTCGCCGCGCTTTGATATATTTTTCACTAATACCCAGAAAGTAATTAATCAGACGTTGCTTACTTGGCGGTTGTTCGCGGAACTGCTTTTGCACCCCTTCATAAATTGATTCTAATAGACGCGGTACACACATCATGTATTGAGGCTTAAATTCTTTTAAATCGCGTTTTACAGAACGCAAGTTGGTGTATACTTGTGTACATCCTTGAAAAAGTAAGAAAAACTCACAAGTACGTCCCAAGCTGTGCCAAGTAGGAAGAATGCTCAGAGCGATGTCTCCGACTTTTGCTTGCACAACTTCTCTGCAAGCAATAATTTGATGTATTATATTACCATGACTCAGCATCACGCCTTTGGGTTTGCCGGAAGTTCCACTCGTATAAATGAGGGTTGCTAGAGTCTCACGGGTTTGCAAGACTGGTTCTAAGGTATGCTTTGCTCCAATTTCCATTAACTGGGTGAAGTTCAGGATATTCAAAGTATCGTCTTTCGGTGGTGCTTCATCTGAAAGCACGATGACGAGTTGAATTGGCAAATCTTTCAGACGCGGCTGAAGCTTAGAGAGCGTCTTTAAATCTTCTACTATCAGCGCTGTGCTACCACTGTTTGTCAAGATAAAGAGGAGTTCTTCTCTTTCTGCTTGGGAACTCCGCAAGACATCAACTCCCCCAGCCATCATTATGCCTTGGTCGGCGATAAACCAGCGAGAAGAATTGTCAGCAATTAAAGAGACGCGATCGCCTGCTTTTACCCCCAAAGCCTGCAACCCTACAGCAAATTGCTGAACTTTAAGAGAGAGTTGGGTGTAAGTTAGAACAACTGCCGGTTTGGCATGAGGATCTTGGATGGCGATGGCATCACCTAATAGCTTTGCTACCAAAGACCAAATTTCTGGCAGCGACTGAATATGAGAATAATCTACCGAATCCCTTATTTTGAGACGCTCTATCTCAGATATGTTTGCTAATAAAGGATTTTCTTCTGGTGTTTTCACCATAACATATCGCCTAAATAGTAAATGACTTGTTTTTCCAGCATATTCTGCTTTCAAACCAAAATAACCGACATGAATGGACACAATTCCTTCTGTCTGTGATGAGGAAGGAAAACTTTCTCGATCTACTTACAAAAATTTATGATATGCTTTACTTATATAACACTACTCAATGCTTCGCGAACAAAAATGCTTTTGTTGCTAATGGCTAATCGAAGAACGCTCATTATCTTCTCATTAGCTTAAGTGGCCCTTATGAGTAAGTGTACGAATCTATTTGCGTAAATTCTTAGAAGTATAAACAAAGAAAGTAGTGTGAACGTATGTAGTACGTAGGGAGAAACTGTCAAAACATGGAATAATAACCGATTCCATCTACGACATATCACCCCACCGTCTACCACCTACTTTTTGCTCAGCACTTTTTTGTAAAACAAGGACATTATCTGTGAGTTTGATGACTGCTCTATTCCTGGTACCGCTCTTGACTATCGCCTGCCTTGTATTACCCAGGCTTCTTTCTGTAATTCTGAATCTTAAAACTCAACTCACTGAACAATTAGAACATAGTCCAGTGTTACAAGAAGTCAAATCAGAAATTACTAGTTTTCCTTATTGTATGTCTTACAACTTAACAGGAAGTCAGTTCTGCAAATTCAGTCCCAGTTTCTGTGTAAAGTGTTCTCCCGGCTGAGTAATTATATTGATATTTTTTACTCTTACTATTAGCCCTTAATACGTATGTAGCAACGTTCAACAGAATGCTTCTACATACATGAATAATCCTTGACTGTTATGGGATAGCAGACGTGCAATCCCATAACTTTTTTAGTTTTTTAGCGCGATCTCAATTCGATACCCGAGTGCATCCAGGAACTCAATCAGGGTATAAATTTCTGCACCGCCAGTTTCTGAAAGTATTCCGTCTAGTTTTTCATAGTACTGTTTGGCTGCTATCGAAACATTATTGGATAGTATCCGCGCTTCCATAACATTTTTTAGCATTGCTCTGAGCAATTCAGGTTCACGTCCTTGATCTTCTAATTCCAACGCGACTGCTATGTAATTAGCAGCATGTCGGGAGTCTTTAAGAGAAGAAACCAAATAATTGTGGTAGCTGGTAGTTGTTGGCATTTTTACGTCTTTCCTCAATATTACTTAGAGTTCTCGTTTGTCTTCAAAGAGTAATTTTGTCTCCACCACAAAGGAGGATTATGATTGTTGACCTATTTAACCGACATTAGATGCTATACCCAGACAATCATCGATTTTCAGTTCGCCGACTCTTCTCAATTTTAACTTTAGCTTTTCTATCTTGCCAAGAATCAAGCCATTGTGCACTCATGACTTGTCCCTTCTACTGTTAGAATTTGTTTTGCTTATGCCCCTATTGAGTATATTATAGTACAAGAGAGTTTCATGTACACAAAAAGTTAACTACTAACACTGCGGCAAAACAAAGTTTTTGCAGTCTAAAATCGTATAAGTGTTTTGTGGATTCACTAAAGATATCCGCAAATTAATTATGCCCTACTCCCAAATACGAGCTTAGAGACGCGCTACTTTGTTACGTATCTACACAATTTTCACATTTGGGATTTTAATGAAAAGAAAAATACTTTATGGTAAATCTGCGTACACAATAGTTTTCAGCTAACTCCGTTAATTACAACAAAAACCATGTCCCAAGTGACGATAGAATCAATCCTTCAAGAAAAGCGTTTGTTCCACCCCAGTGCTGAATTCTCAGCAAACGCACACATTAAAAGTCTCGAAGAATACCAGCACCTCTATGACACAGCCAAAGCCGACCCTGAGAAATTCTGGGCGGAACTGGCTCAAACTGAGTTACACTGGTTTCAGAAATGGGATACTGTGCTAGACTGGCAGCCACCGTTCGTTAAGTGGTTCGTTGGCGGTAAAATAAATATTTCCTATAACTGTTTGGACAGACACCTTACGACTTGGCGTAAGAATAAAGCAGCCATTATTTGGGAAGGGGAACCGGGTGACTCACGTACTCTGACTTATGCTCAATTGCATCGAGAAGTTTGTCAGTTTGCTAATGCACTAAAGCAATTGGGGGTGCAAAAAGGCGATCGCGTTGGTATTTATCTGCCAATGATTCCCGAAGCGGTGATTGCCATGCTTGCCTGTGCGAGAATTGGCGCACCCCATAGCGTGATTTTTGGTGGTTTTAGTGCCGAAGCTTTGCGCGATCGCCTCATTGCTGCCGAAGCCAAAGTCGTGATCACTGCTGATGGCGGTTGGCGTAAGGATGCGATCGTTCCTCTTAAGGAGCAAGTAGATCTCGCTTTAGCTGATAATGCTGCACCCACTGTTCAGAATGTCCTGGTAGTACAGCGTACACGTCAACAAACTCACATGCAATCGGGACGTGACTATTGGTGGCATGAATTGCAACAGAGTGTATCCGCTGAGTGTCCTGCCGAACCTATGGATAGCGAAGATATGCTGTTCATTTTGTATACTAGTGGCAGTACTGGCAAACCAAAAGGTGTTGTGCATACAACTGGTGGTTATAACTTATACTCTCACATGACCACCAAATGGATTTTCGACTTACAAGACAAAGATGTATATTGGTGTACAGCCGATGTCGGTTGGATTACGGGGCATAGCTATATCGTTTACGGTCCTCTTTCCAATGGTGCAACGACAGTTCTGTATGAAGGTGCACCTCGTACCTCTAATCCAGGCTGTACGTGGGATATTATTGAAAAATATGGTGTGACAGTATTTTATACCGCTCCGACGGCGATTCGTGCTTTTATTAAGATGGGCGAACACTTGCCGAAAGCACGAAACCTATCTTCTTTACGCTTGCTAGGAACTGTCGGCGAACCAATTAACCCAGAGGCTTGGATGTGGTACTACCAAGTCATTGGTGGGGAACGTTGCCCAATTGTCGATACTTGGTGGCAAACAGAAACAGGCGGGATTATGGTAACACCAATACCTGGGGCCATTCCGATGAAACCCGGTTCGGCGACTCGTCCCTTTCCGGGAATTCAAGCGGATATTGTGGATTTAGAAGGCAACTCTGTAGGTGACAACGAAGGTGGTTATTTAATCGTTCGTCATCCTTGGCCAGGTATGATGCGTAATGTATACGGCGATTCAGAACGCTTTCGCCGCACTTACTGGGAACACATCCCACCAAAAGATGGAAACTACGTCTATTTTGCTGGTGATGGTGCAAGACGTGATCCAGATGGCTACTTCTGGGTGATGGGAAGAGTCGATGATGTGATAAATGTTTCTGGTCATCGTCTTGGTACAATGGAAATAGAATCAGCCCTCGTTTCCCATCCAGCGGTTGCTGAAGCCGCAGTTGTCGGTAAACCTGATGAGATGAAAGGAGAGGAGATAGTCGCTTTTGTGACTTTAGAAGGTGGCAATGACGAGAGTGAAGAACTGCGTAAAGAGTTGAAGCAGCACGTTGTTCGAGAAATTGGGGCGATCGCACGTCCCGGAGAAATCCGCTTTACTGATTCTTTGCCTAAGACGCGATCTGGTAAAATTATGCGGCGGTTGTTACGAAATCTGGCATCCGGGCAAGAAGTATCTGGTGATACTTCTACATTGGAGGATCGGAGTGTGTTGGATAAGCTGAGGGCGGAGGCTTAGCAACTGTGGTAATAGACACAAGCGCGAAAATTAATGATGCGTTCGTTGAAATCGTTGGTAGGGGCGCTTAATAACGTGTCTTACATAGAACACAGTAGGGGCAAACGCCCCTACATCCTTTCCCTTGATCTCTAATTACGAGATAGCAATCAATATCTGTACTCCCTGAAAATTGCCAGACTTCAAACCCTGACTTCGATATCGAAGTCGGGGATCTTGTTTTTTGTGAATGATTTATGACTGTTATCATACAGTGGTTCGCTCAGTATTCCGTAAGTATTTATAATTATTAAAGTTTTAACAGCGTAGTTTCAGAATCACTGAAGATAGAGTTAGCTTATGAATTACCCAGATAACGAAGAGCAATGTCAAACAATTCTTAACCAGCTACAACAAGATATTAATAACC
>JAQYWN010000985.1 GCA_029379265.1 Rhizonema sp. NSF051 | reverse complement strand
TCGCCACTGATTTCTAAGACGAAATTCAGTGGGAGGCTTTCGGCGGGTAAGCTAAATATTACCTTCCATAAAGATGCTTGCCGCGTCAGTACTGATCATGCCGCAAAATTGATCATTGTTGCGTCAAATTGCACTTAACGCTTTGAATTTGGAGCAATCGTTCAAGCGTAGTAATCGCCAAAAATTTAATCGAGCCGCTATGGATAACAATTACATGTTGACGTTGACGACTTTAAATCCTTTCCCATTTTTGGTATTCACCGCCATTACATTTCAACGTGTAGACATTCCCTTTTTTGTCATTGTCTAGACATTGATTAGTTGCAACATTTTTAAAAGTAACTGAGTGATCATTAGGTTTTACCCACTTCTGGTTATCACTGTCATTACATTTCGACGTGTAGACTTTCCCTTTTCTATTACTATCTAGACATTGTCCAGTTTCTTGATTAGTAAAAGTAAAAGCATCAGAACTGACAGGCTTTTCATTCCACTTTTGGTTATTAGCGTCGTTGCACATAGACCCGTAGACATCACCTTTGTCATTACTATTTAAACAAAACCCTGTTATAAGACTATAGTATTTAGGTAAAACTGTTTGAGAAAATATTGGAGTTGTGAGACTTCCTACTAACACAGTGAAAGCTAATGCTATCAAAGCAATAAAACAAGATTTTTTTTTCATGAGTATTTAATTTTGTTGAGTAATGTTTCGATTTTGCTTGAAATATCGATATAGACGACCAACTTAAGATGATACAGCATTTAGCAGTATAGAATTCCTTTTCAGAACCCCAAGAGTGATCGTCCCTCGTTTTTTCCCTAATCCATCACCTTGCATTGTTTTTGTATTTATATAAGGCAAAGTCCTTGGTAGATAATCGGGTTTTGATATTGTATTGGCTGCTGTGTCTAGTTTTTGACGCGGCGTTGGTAGAAAACAATGGGAAATCTCTGCCACAATCAACGCCAGTTCAAAAACTAAAAATTAGTATAAATACTCAGCGACAGTCGCCCTTTGTCTTCTTTTAGTCCTGCACCAGTTCTTCTTTTGATTTATATAAGGGGACGCAACTGGTGGTAAATTGTAATTAAACATTGGATTAACGCTACAGCCGTGTTTTGGACGCCGTAAAGACGAGAAGCAATCGCCTCTAGGATACAATAAAGTTAAATTAGTGCATAACTATATGGCGATACGTTCAACATTACAATATCCGCTTGGTGCTAGTCAGGGGCGACTGCTACTATCACAAGAATCCAATATTGAGAAAGACGCAATATTCAGTGTTTTAGAAACCCGCCCACATGAACGGGTGATGCGTCCGCTTAGTTATGGGACTGAGGATTATATCTTTGAGTCAATCACCAGTCAGTCGCTGATTCCAATCAGAGTTCAGTCAGCGCTAAGGAATCAAGTTGCAAATCTTGGTTCAGTACACGTGACAGGTGCTGTGTCGGATTCAGGCATACAAACTTTAGATATTGAATGGAGTGAGGGGGTAGTTGCTGTACAAGTTCAGAATTAATTTTTGGAGCGATCGCGCCTCGTCTTTACAGCGTCCAAAACATTGATATAGCGTCAATCCAATGTTTAATTACAATTTAGCACCAAAGAGCTTCGCCTTATATAAATACAAAGCAATGAGTGGTGAAAAACATTGGAGGCACGAGGAGCGATCGCTTTTTGTCTTTGCAGCGTCCAAAACATTGCTGTAGCGTTAATCCAATGTTTAATTACGATTTTGCACCAAGGGCTCTGCCTTATATAAAAACAAAGTAATGTGTGGTGAAAGATATTAAAAAAGCGATGAGTTGCCCCAACGCTCTCTCTATTATTTTGTTGTCGTAGAAATTACCAAGACAGTTGGGTGACACTTACACTTGACGCATTGTGATGCCCGCCGCCAATTTGACGAATGAGTGGTGCAGGATATTGGGGGATGCAACGGCAAGCTTGGGGGAATAGCAGCGATCGCTCCTCGTCTTTCACAACGTCCAAAACATTGCTGTAGCGTGAATACAATATTAAAACCCGTTATTGTGCCCAAAGCTCTCGTTTTATATAAATACAAAGCAAATGCGTGGTGTCAGATATTAGAGATGCGAGGTAGCAAGCCGGGGGTAACTCGTGATGCTAAAGGCGATCGCTCCTAGTCTTTTCCAACATCAAAAACGTTGCTGCGCGGTCAATCCATTATAAAAACACGCTAATGCGGGTAACAGTGCTTCCTTATATAAATACAGAATAATGTGTGGTGTCGGATATTAGATAGAACGAGGGGCGATCGCTATTCCAGTTTTTGAACACCCAAGAGGAATGCCATTGATTCAACATCAATATCTCTAATCCATGAGCATTACATTGATTGCATACGATTTTTCACCAATGCCTTCGCCTTATATAAATTCAAAACTAGTGCAAGGTGTTGGACTTTGTATTAGTTGGAGAAAAATTGTTGGGGCGATCGCTGCTGCAACTAACTCTGTAGTCCATTCGTTAGGAAAGATGGGCTGACTTGTATTTTGCAATGCAGTCACTTACTGGTGTTCGATATTTTGCATCTTAATACTACGGAGCATCAAATTATTCCAAATGCTATGCTAGCTGCGACTTTTGTGAAATATTACAGATTAATTT
>JAQYWN010000984.1 GCA_029379265.1 Rhizonema sp. NSF051 | reverse complement strand
GACGAGTTTGATCCCCTTATAGGATGGTAACAATTGCCAATCCAGACTGGAGATAACTCGTCACAAACTTTTTAATTTTATAAGTAGAAAAATAGATTTTAATTTATTATAATTTCAGCGCTCCTAGCAGCCAGACAATGATTTGTGCTCAGCTTGTGGCAAGGTGAATCTTATGAAAATATATTTATCGATTGTGCTATTTGTGATCGCCCTGTGGCATTTTGCTTTTATTGCGCCAGCACTTGCAGGCGAAACATTATCTGCGGCCAAAATCTTTAGTCATAACTGTGCTTCTTGTCACATAGGTGGTAGTAACGTCTTGATTGGCGAGAAAACTTTGAAAAAGGAAGCATTGTCAAAGTACCTGGCAAATTACGATACCAATTCAATTCAAGCAATTATTAACCAACTACAAAACGGAAAAAATGCTATGCCCGCTTTTAAAGACAAGTTAAGCGAGCAAGAACTCATAGACGTAGCCGTTTACGTTCATCAAAAAGCACAACAAGGCTGGTAATAATCATAACCTCTATTTTAGATAAAATCGTATTTCTTTAGCTGCTTACAAAGAGTGGCGGATTTGAATCCGCCACTCTTTGTATCTTTTTTTCTAATTTGATGATTTGTCCTGATTGGGACTTTGTCTTTGTTCCCTCAATTCTCTCAACTGTCGCAATAATTTTTTACTGTTTTCCGCAAAGGATGAAGGCTGATTGCTACCTATTAATACTGGCTTAGATGAGGATGTCGTTGCCGTTGCCTGTGGAGTTGGTTGTTTGCTTCTAGCTCGCAAATCGCTGATTGGTTTGCTAGGAGTTGCTTGTGGTGTGGGTACAGGCTGAGATCTGAGTGGCGATGCGGTTACTGGTTTAAGAGCAATCGCTTGTGGTATTGAAGAAGGCTGAGTTCTGGATTGTGTGGTTGGTTGGGTAGTATTTGCTTGTGGTATTGAAGAAGGCTGGGTTCTGGTTGGCAAATTAGTAAATGGTTTGAGAGATTGTGATGAGCTAGGAATGAGTTGCTGCTGAGGTGCTTGTGGTATTAATTGAGGCAAGCGCGAAGTTTGATTAGATGTCGTAGATGTAGGTAATGGTTGTGTATTCAGTTTAGGTGAGCGCAAGCGTTGAACAAGACTTTCTTGTGAAGATGGTAATATTGGCTGTTTTGCCGCTTCATGCTCAATGCTGTTAGATCTGAAAGACAGGCTAAATGGATAATATTTGGGTTTGCCGTTGGCTGCGACTTGATTATTTCGGAGATAATCTCTGAAGTACTCTCTAGCAGATGTTTTCAGATCCGGTGACACGGAGTTGTCCAAAAACTTGATAGATTCAACCTCACCTTCACCATTTACTATTAAACCACCATCAACTTGACCTTCTTGCCCCACACGAGCTGTGAGCGTTTTGGAAATAGGTAGCTGCGTTTGTATATTACGGTATTGCTGCTTGACTTCGCTAAATTGTTCCCCAAAGCTACTAGGCTTTGATGAAATCAGCTGCTGTCCACTTGATGCCACTGTTCTAGGCATGAACTGCGGTAGTGATGGTGCTGATGAAGATGGGATTGTCCCTCCTGCCAATGCTAAATTATCGCCTACTTGTGGAGTTCCCCCAATAGGAGCTACTAACTGCCTGTTTTCAGCAGCTGTTGATTGCTCTCCAGAGGAAGCGGTTTGTGGATATGGACTTCCTACTGCTGTTGAAGCCGTCTGTGTTCCCACGGCAAGAGGCGGTAGATTTCTAGGGAGATTTGCCGGTATCTGAGCCGCCTCTAAATTCGGCAGACGCGAGTTTGAGACTACAGGGACTCTAGAAGTTGGTAATTGAGCTAAGTTGGAAGGTGGTAGTGGTTGTGATTGTCCCAATGTCACCCTGTCTTGAAAACGAGGAAATGATTGGGCAGTTGCTTGTGTATTGAAGGATCTGTTAACTGAAAAGTCGTTTTTTGTTGCCCTGGTCTGCAAAGATTGAGATTTGGGTAAGGAGGCGATTGATAAATTGGTGGGTGATTTGGGTAGTGGGGGTAATACTAACTGGCTAGAAGCTACGGGTGGTAAAGGAGGTAATGCAGTGGACTGTGTTGCAAAGTTTGGTAGTGGCGGAACTTGTGGAATTAAACTAACTTGAGATTGCAGGGGAATTTGAGATGTACCTACTTGTGGCAGTCGGTTTTGCTCAGCTTGGTTTAATTCAACAAGTCCCACAGTTTTTGGTATAGCTTGATGATGCTCTGCGACTTTTGAGTCAACAGGCATTAAAGGCAAAATGAAAGCAATAGCACCATGAATGCCTAAAGAGGCTATCGCTGCTATTCCAGCAGGTTGACTTAACAAATCTGGTATATTTTTCAGTATGGAGACGTAAGACATGGCTGTTGTCGTTCACTCAACTCAATTTCACTATAACTAGCAATTTTATCTCTTCACAAATCCGACGGGGTATGTCCCTCTACAAATAGTAACTTCCCATGTAGTAAATAAATACAGGAAATTTTTTATTTTTTTCAAGTCTATAATCTGTATGCATTTCAGCGATTAACACTTATCAAGCAAGGTAGGTCGTCGTTCACCACATCGATAAATAAATTCAGGAGTTTTAAATAAGGACGCCATATACCTATTTTAAGAGCCATTATTTGGTTATAAAT
>JAQYWN010000983.1 GCA_029379265.1 Rhizonema sp. NSF051 | reverse complement strand
AGAGGCATGTGGCGTCCGCGCTGGCTCACTTTTTACTTTTGCCTTGTTGTACTAGATGTTATCTAAATTAAACCCGCCCCTACTCCTTTGTTCTAACTAACAATGACTGACTTTTTTGCTTGGGTCAATGTACACACCACGTTTTTAATAATTGCTAAACCGACTTCTCCTTCTAGAGTCATGATAGATTCTGGATGAAACTGCACCGCAGCAATTGGCAGAGTCTGATGCTCAATCGCCATAATCACACCATCATCAGAAAGTGCTGTGACTTTTAGTTCTGTTGGCATTTTTTGCGGTAGAGCATATAACGAGTGGTATCTACCAACTGAAAAGGTTTCTGGTAATTCTTTGAACAGAATGGATTGAGGTTCTGTGACAAATATCTTTGAGGATTTACCATGTTGGGGATAGTCAAGAACACCTAGTTCTCCGCCAAAGGCTTCTACTATGCCTTGCAGTCCCAGACAAACTCCAAACAATGGAATTTGGCGTTCTATACAGGCAGCTACTGTCTGTGGGACTTTAAAGTCTTTGGGTCTACCAGGACCTGGAGATAAAACCACTAAGTCAGGGCGTTCTCTATCGAAAACTGATTCAGAAAAGCCATGACGTAGTGTTGTGACGATCGCACCACAAGAGCGAATGTAATTAGCTAATGTATGTACGAATGAGTCTTCATAATCAATCAGTAAGACGCGCTTACCTGATTCAACATTTGGGATACATGTACACAATTTTCCTGGGAGACATTCCTCAGACTCTGCTAGATGCTTAGCACGGCGAATTGTTTCAAATAAAGCCGCACCTTTGGTCAGAGTTTCCAGTTCTTCTGCTGCTGGTATAGAATCATAAAGTACTGTAGCACCAACTCGCACTTCAGCGATTGAATCTTGGAGGCGAATTGTCCGCAAAATCAATCCAGTATTAAAATCACCATTAAAGCTTAAGTAGCCAACGGCTCCACCATACCAACGCCGCGAACTCCGCTCTCGCTGTTCGATAAACTGCATTGCCGACCGTTTAGGTGCGCCTGTCACTGTAACTGCCCAAGTATGGGTCAGAAATGCATCTAAGGCATCAAACTCCAATCGCATTAAACCTTCGACATGGTCCACAGTGTGAATCAAGTGACTGTATAATTCTATCTGGCGACGACCAATAACTCTGACCGATCCTGGCTCACAAATCCGTGATTTGTCGTTCCGGTCAACGTCGGTACACATTGTTAGCTCAGCTTCTTCTTTACCTGAGTTAAGTAGCTGACGAATTTGCTCGGCATCGCCAAGGGCATCTTGTCCTCGGGTAATAGTGCCACTAATAGGACAAGTTTCTACGCGCCTGCCTTCCACCCTGACAAACATTTCTGGAGATGCGCCAATCAGATACTCCCCACCAAGGTTAAAAATGAAACCGTAGGGACTGGGATTAATGTGCTGTAAAGTTCTAAATAGCGTGCTTGGTGATTCTTCGGTTGCTTCAAAAAAGTTTTGACTGGGAACAACTTCAAATAAATCACCCCGACGGAAATAATCTAGTGCGACCTCTACAAGTTTTGCATACTCACCTTTTTCGTGGTCGGACTTTTGCTTCGGAACAAGACGCTTGCCTCTATAATCAACTGATTCACCCGTCCTGGGGAGATGATTCGTGCTGCCATGCGCTGTTTCTAATTCATACTGAATCCGATAAGCGCGTTGCACGTAGTAGTCAACAACTATCAGTTCATCTGGTAGGTACAGCACTAAGTCCCGCTGATCAGCTGGACGAGAGAGGCGTTTGGGAATTGGTTCAAACTGGAATACTAAATCGTAACCAAATGGACCGTAAAGTCCCAGATGCTCATCTTCACTACTGTAGAAAATATCTAATATTTCACGAATGACTGTGAAAGCTGAAGGTTGTTTGCTGCGCTCTTCTTCTGTAAATAGTTGCGTTGCCGCCTTCACAAAACCAATAATACAGTTTTTCTCTTGTGTGACTTCCTCTAGCTGCGAATTCAAGCACAAACGCTCTAGAAGTATTGGTAGCAGTACTACCCCACGATTATTAAGCGCAGTCAGTTTGAAAGTATTCTCTCTTGAAGTCACTTCCAATGGTGGATTGACAAATCCAATTGCCCATCTCTTATATCTCCCTGGATATTCATAGCTGCTCTTCAGCAAGCCTCCACGTTGAGAATCAAGATAAAACAAAATCTCTTCCACCGCAGTGTCCATCTTGACTTCACTGATAGACCGAGATACATGAATACCGCCAAGAGTTATATAGGAGTGGGTTTCGTCAATCATGGAGTTTTTCTCTGATGAATACTAGAGGTAGATGTACAACCCTTACAAAGGGGTAGCCTGATACAGATATCTCAGATCGAAGATATCCTGGTTTAAACATGAGTTACTACAAAGTTATGTTTTGAATCTTTTATGTTTTACTTTTAATATGAGTTTTTCGTCAAGGTCCGAGAAACTTCTCTTATAACTAAGCATCACTCAGAGACGTAAAGAACTTTGACTGATGACTGGTAACTGTCAACAGTCAACGCTCTTGATACTACCAGGATATGTTGAAATCTGAATTTCACTCTTTCTGAACTTAAGCCTACTTAAGCCTACTTAAGCCTACTAAATTTTCCAAAAAGATAAATGAACAATTTTTTGATAGATACAGCAG
>JAQYWN010000982.1 GCA_029379265.1 Rhizonema sp. NSF051 | reverse complement strand
ACTTAATATCACTTAGATATTTCACATTACTGCAATGCAAGCTAAATATTTAGTGCAGATTAAACCTCAAGAAGTACTTCATCACAAGGTGTAAGATATATGTTTTCTAAGTCTTTTGGACGGCGTCGATTTCTTCAAACTGGCGCTTTATTCTCTGCTGGTTTAACAGCCTCAATAGCTCGTACTCGTCTTGTTCGTGCTGCCGATGAACCTGTACAGGCTGTTGTAATCGGTAGTGGTTTTGGTGGGGCGGTTGCAGCTTTACGTTTAGGAAAAGCTGGTATCAAAACATTAGTGATAGAGCGAGGTCGTCGTTGGTCCATCGTAGACCCTACAAACAACAGTACATTTGCGACTTACCGTAATCCTGATGGTCGTTCTGCTTGGCTCAATCCCACAACAGTAGTATATGACCCAGTCCCTATCGACATATATACAGGAGTTTTAGAGCGTCTAGATGAAAATGGAATTTCTGTTTTGTGTGGTGCAGGAGTTGGAGGTGGATCGTTAGTTTTCAATGGGATGATGTATCAGCCCCCAAAAGATCTGTTCTATCGCGTTTTTCCTAACTCTATTGACTACGATGAGTTGGATCAAATCTACTTTCCACGTGTTCGTTCAATCGTGAAACTAGCGCTACTACCTCAAGATATATTAGCTACTAATTACTATCTATCAACACGAACATTTCTTAAACAAGCAACTGTTGCAGGATTACCTAATCGTTTGATAGACATGGCACTTGACTGGGATGTAATTCGTCAAGAAATAAATGGAACAAGAGTGCCTTCTGCTATTATAGCTGAAGATTGGACTGGTCTCAACAGTGGAGCTAAAAATAGCTTAGACAAGAACTATTTACCTCAAGCAGAAAAGACAGGAAATGTAGAAATTTTACCTCTACATGTGGTCACGGAAATTTCTGAAGTCCCTGGTTATGGTTATCGTGTTACATGCAATCAGATTAATGAGTCTGGAGAAATTGTGACTAGTAAATCTATTACCTGCCGCTATTTGTTTTTAGCAGCTGGTTCGATGGGAACTTCTAAACTTTTGGTGAAGGCTAAAGTAACTGGTACACTGTCTAAGTTAAACAACTATGTTGGTAAAACGTGGGGAGATAATGGAGACAATCTTGGTAGTCGTTCAGGGTTACCAAAACCTACAAATCCTGGTCAAGGTGGGACTGGATCTGGCCTTATTGAACACTTCAATAACCCTCTAGGACCAATCTCCCTCGAATCTTATGCAACATGGAACGCTCCTGACGGAACTTTAACGTCTCTTGGTATGGTTATACCTGAAGCAACTGGAACCTTTAACTATGATCAGGCTACAGATTCAGTTAAGCTAAACTGGCCTGCTAACTCTTCAAAGGTTAAAAAAATCTTGAAGACAGCAGCATACACCTACAACATCCTTGATCGGAAAAATACGACCTCTACCTACAATCCTCAGACGCAAACGATATTAGGTATGCAGCAACCTACATTTGAAGCAAGTACTGCTACGAGTCCTCATCCTTTGGGAGGAGCAGTGTTAGGTCAAGCTTGTGATTTATACGGGCGGGTCATTGGTTATCAGGGGCTTTATGTCGTAGATGGTTCTCTGATTCCTGGCTCAACAGCATGTGCAAATCCAGCCTTTACCATTGCAGCCCTAGCAGAACGTTGTATGGATCGGATCATTGCAGATATTTCTTAACTTACAGATTATGAGTACACCAAAACTCTTGTAGAGACGGGAAATTTTTGGCAGCGCTGCCTCCACAGCGACTGCCGAAAAGTTAGGAGAAACATCCTTCGTTTGCGACTCGATCAAGGTGCTTTTGCTCTCAAAATGCCACAATTGGCTGAGTCACAGAAGTTTGACCTGATCCAATTTTCCAATATTTCTGACTGGATGCCGCTCGTTGACTTACACCAGATGCTAGAAACAGCAGTACGCTGCCTAAAACCGGGTGGTGCCTTGATTGGACGACGACTAAATGGCGACTATCATTTAGCAACAGTCATGGCTAACCATCTTCTAGTGAATCAACAACTCAGTGTCCAGTTACTAGAGTCAGATCGCTCCTTTTTCTACCAAGAAGTTCTGGTTGGGTTTCACCACTGCACAAAATTATGAATTATAAGCGATTAGTTTTTCAAAAACAATTACCATGGATGACATTGTGATTCGATTCTTATTAATTGCTATAAGTTCCAAGCCAGGGCTATTTCATTCTAAAATTTCACTTTTTATGTTTAGGGATTAATTATCACAAAATGGGCTTTTTTAAGGGGTGGGTTCGGTTGCTAAATTTTTGTTTTCCCCGAAAATATTCGTGAAACCCGCGCCTTAAAATAGAATGAAATAGCCCTGGTTCCAAGCGCCAAATGCATTATCAATAGTATAGCTACACCTTCCACACACAGAATGAACTAGTGGTATTAATGTCACAAGTTGATAAAATTTTGGATTTTTAGTTCGGACGAAAAGATGAAGCCGATTACGGGAGAAAACGCGCGGTTTGGTTTTGAAGCGACCAAACTCATCTTTCTAGTCCCAACATATCTGGAACAATGAGTCGTTTATGACTTGCTTGAGCCGGATGCGTTGTAACCCACATTCCGCACCTATAGCAATCCTAAATCATTTGGGAAAAACAAAAAAGGTTGAAAGCCTTATAAAG
>JAQYWN010000981.1 GCA_029379265.1 Rhizonema sp. NSF051 | reverse complement strand
ATTACCAACCATTATTTATCAACCATGAAATAGTCAATCTCCCTTCTGCTTCAGCAATTGCCATCCAACGTCTTGAACTCGCCACTCGTTCATCAGCAGGCAAAAAAACCTTAGCTATCCTCGCCGATCCAGTATACAGTGCTAACGATGAGCGATTCAACAGTACCCAAAGTAAACAACTCAACAAGCAACAAAATCAACAAGATTTCCTCAGTATAGAGCTAGAACGCTCTGCCCTCAAACGTTCTGCCGATAGTCTCAATCGTCAAGGTTGGGGACGACTTCCAGGAACTCGTAAAGAAGCTGACGCAATTTTAAACGTTTTCACTTCAATTCCTGTACCCGACTCCAAAAGTTTACAAGTCTTCGATTTTGATGCTAACTATAACAGGGCAACCAGCAGTGCTTTAAATCAATTTCGGATCTTACACTTTGCTACCCACGGCTTTGTGAATGATGCAAATCCAGAATTATCGGGTATTGTTCTTTCGCTGGTAGATAAACAAGGTAAAGATATTCGGGGGTATCTGCGCTTAGGCGATTTATTTAACCTTGATTATCCCGCTGATTTAATTGTTCTGAGTGCCTGCGAAACTGGATTAGGTAAAGAAATTCAAGGTGAAGGACTAGTGGGATTGACAAGAGGACTAATGTATGCTGGTGCAGAGCGACTGGTGGTGTCGTTGTGGCAAGTTGATGATCAAGGAACTTCCGAGTTTATGCGAGAATTTTACCAGCAAATGTTGCACTCAAACAAGCCAGCAAATGAAGCATTGCGGGCGACACAGTTGAAAATGTGGCTTTCTGAGAAATGGCGTAATCCTAATTATTGGGCAGCTTTTACATTTTTGGGTGAGTGGCGATAATGTGCCAAGAGCATAGCTGACGAATTCTATAGGGCGGATTGGTTCATGCGATGCCAAGGGCAACGGCGCACATCCGTATCGCTTTAATCAGTTTATCTTGGTGCAGAAGTGGGGCGATCTTGTTCTCGTTATTCTTGATTCAGAAGTCGTGCGATCGCCTAGCTGTTTGGTTTCTTCGTCAGTTAAGTGATCGCCTATCTTAAACTCCTCAATTCGTTCCTCTGTATATATCTCAATTGGATACACTCCAGCAGGACGTAGTAAAATTCCACCCTCAGCAGTAGTTTCCACCAGTAGCTTAGTTTCCCCCTCCAACCCTAGATGATTGAGAATTGCTTTGGGAATAGAGGCTTGACCTTTTTTTCCTAGCTTGATGACTTCCATAATTCAAAATAACCGTAATCCGGCAAACCGGAATTTAAGTAAATAATAACCGATAAGGCTTACTCGCATCAAACCTCTTCTGTCACTTCGGGGAGAGAATTCCATCTCGATACCATTCTCTTCATTGCTCACGAGAGCGTGTTCTCTTTTTTACCCTTTTTAAAAAGTTTTCACTAGATACCGCATTTTTCCCATTTTCTCCTTCAACTGATTTTGTCAAGACATTCAATCGCCGCATCAATATTGGAAAAGGATAGCTTAAAGGCAGGCAAATGTTTAACGATCTCGCAGATTCTTTGAACGGCAGCCTGTTTATGGTCTGTGAAGTTGATACAATTACGCAGTAACTCTATAGCAGCAGTTCCCGGCGAACAGGGTGATATTTGAGCCTGGGTTTGTTGATCAAAGTTGGGAAATACAATCGCCTGAATCGGTGACGGCGAACGACAAATGGTATTGAGATCTAGACGAAGATCTAACTTCGGCACTTCCCAGAGACGATCACTTGGCACAAGTTCACCTGTATTTTGCCGCACTCTTGGAGTTTGAGGAAAAGAGAAAATGTTTCCGGTGGCTAACTCCAACGGCAGCACATCATCGGACAGGTAACGCCATCCTTGTTGGTAGAGTTGCGTAACTAGAGTACTTTTCCCGCCACCACCAGGAGCTGCAAATACCACTGCTCCCCGATCATTTGCTACTGCACCGGCATGAAACCACAGTAGCTCTCGATGTACTAGCAATAGACCCATAACAACTTCATATTTGACTGCTTGTAACAAATCCTTTCGTTCTGCGTAGGCGTAGCCCGCCGTTCGCGGTAGCGTCTCTGAAAGAGAAGGCATCGCTTCATGCACCTTCCCTTCAGACTGCATAATATAGTTATCGGCTTCCTGCCTGATTGTTATTTGACGTGCAATCAAAGACGGTTGTGGCTCCAACATGGCATAGAACCATTGCTTCAAGATCGTGTGGACATCAAAAATCTCTGTCTCCACTACGACCTGATATTGTCCGAAAGTAATGTATAACGGTAGCAAGCTCATCGTAAGTATTTGACCCCAAAAATAAGAGGTATAGGGAGACGAGAATAGACAAGGGAGAAGCTCCACTCTAGCAGGCGTTGCTTTGGCTGGTAGTCTCGGTTATTGGTAAGCTATCTCAAAACGACTTGAGGGTGGCATAATGGCAAAAAAATTTATCACAAATATGCCGAAAACCCTTGAGGGTTCTGAGGGGAACCACAGTCATAGGATGGGATGAGCTTAATCTCAGTTTTTTACGTATTTACACTGAAAAATTGTTCAAAAAACACTCATTTTTTCTTTTCAGTATTTTTGCTTATTCAGATAAAATTTTAGATTGGGTGAACTTTCTGTAAAGTTCAGAGATTTTACTTAAATATGTTTTACCCTTGAAAATATACTAG
>JAQYWN010000104.1:12575-14712 GCA_029379265.1 Rhizonema sp. NSF051 | reverse complement strand
CAATTTATACCTTGTGGTTTTAAATTTTAAGCTTCATAATTGTAAAAGTTTCTAATCATAAATCTTGTTTATTGTCTCCAATTTCAATACGGTTTGAAGCAGAATAGACCTGCCAAAACCTTGATAGAGGGTTATGAAGATATCCCTTAATTTAAGGTAGGCGTAAGCGTTCAATATCATTTTCACTATAACTACTAATGCCGGAGTTATACTAATTCATGCTACAAGGATGGATTCAGATTACATTAACGTTACTTATAGTATTAGCAATTACGCCCTTTTTTGGGCGCTATATGGCGCGTGTTTATCAAGAACAAAGGACATTTCTCGATCCGATTCTCAACCCAGTTGAGCGATCGCTTTACTCCTTGATAGGAGTTTCAGGTAAGGAAAACATGACGGGTTGGCAGTATGCACGGGCAATCCTGTACAGCAACGTTGTGATGGGGTTACTGATCCTCTTTATTATCCTGAATCAAGGATGGCTTCCCCTCAACCCAACTAATTTAAGTGCCCCAAGATGGGATGTAGCACTGCACACCACCATTTCCTTTATCACCAATACCAACCAGCAGCACTATGCTGGTGAAACTACCCTCAGCTACGGTAGCCAAATGTTGGGGTTAGGATATCACATGTTTACCTCAGCCGCAACAGGTTTGGCAGTGGGAATAGCCTTTATTCGAGGGTTGACGGGTAGATCTTTGGGGAACTTCTACGTAGACCTGATTCGTTCGATTACGCGGATATTGCTACCTATCAGTATCGTTGGGGGGATTATTTTCATGGCTGCAGGTGTTCCCGAAACCCTAGCAGGACCTGTTGTATTTCCTACCTTAGAAGATCCTACTATCAGTCAGGCGATCGCCAGAGGTCCGGTTGCCCACTTTGAAATTATCAAACAACTTGGGGAAAACGGTGGGGGCTTTTTTGCCATCAACTCAGCGCATCCTTTCGAGAATCCAAATCCACTCACTAACTTAATTCAAACTGTGGGAATGGTGTCGATTCCGACTGCTTTTATCTATACTTACGGCATTCTTGCTAACAATAAAAAACAAGCTTGGCTGATCTACGGAATGGTGGCAGCCATATTTGTCGTATTCGTGATTATCACAGCAATCAACGAATACCAAGGAAACCCACTGGTTAATGGACTTTTAGGCAGCCAACAGCCGAATCTAGAGGGTAAAGAAGTTCGATTTGGATGGGCACAATCAGCCTTGTATGCGGTGACAACAACCGGAACGATGTGCGGTGCAGTGATTGCAATGCATGACTCGCTGATGCCTACAGGACTTTTCGTCACCCTGTCAAATATGTTTCTCCAGATTATTTGGGGAGGGCAGGGAACCGGAACAGCTTACCTGTTTGCCTACTTAATTTTAGCGGTGTTTGTAACTGGGTTAATGGTCGGACGTACACCAGAATTCCTCGGACGCAAGATTGAAAAGCGAGAAGTTGTACTTGCCAGTTTCCTCATTCTGCTAGTTCACCCGATCGCCATTCTCATTCCGGCAGGAATTACTTTAGCATTAAGCGAGCAACTGGCAGGAATTAGCAATCCAGGCTTCCACGGTTTTTCTCAAGTGATTTACGAATACGCCTCGGCTGCCGCTAACAATGGTTCTGGTTTAGCAGGTTTGGGCAACTCTCTCCCCGCACCAACTGCCTTATGGTGGAACTTAAGCTGTGTGTTTCCACTTTTAGTTGGCCGCTATGTGCCTATTGTTGCGCTGCTGTTACTATCTGATAGTATGTCTCGCAAACAACCCGTTCCCTTCACGGCAGGCACATTGCGTACCGACACCGGACTATTCACAGGCGTAACCGCAGGAGTCATTCTAATTTTAGGCGCACTCACTTTCTTCCCGGTACTAGCATTAGGCCCAATCGGTGAAGCCTTCCAAATTGCCAAAAGCATCGGGTGATCAGTAGGGGCGGGTTTGATAGAAACAACATCTTCTTTAACACAATATCCGAAAAACCCGCCCCTACGGAAGTGCCCTTGGGTTTAATCCAAACAACATCTGACAAAACCCACCCGTACAGCCATCGGTAGGGGCGGGTTTCATCCAAACGACATCGAGCGCAAACACAACATCGAACAAAACCCGCCCCTACAGGAGACGTGGGT
>JAQYWN010000104.1:0-12565 GCA_029379265.1 Rhizonema sp. NSF051 | reverse complement strand
ACATCGAGCGCAAACACAACATCGAACAAAACCCGCCCCTACAGGAGACGTGGGTTTCATCCAAACGACATCGAGCGCAAACACAATCTCTGACAAAACCCGCCCGTACAAGAGGCGCTAACAAATTTATGCAAACCAAGACTGATCGTTCACAGCGTGCTTCGCGAAGCCAAGACTCGTACACCCGCAGACAAACACCTAAAGCAAATATGCGGGGACTGTATCAGAGAGCAATTCGCGAGTCATTTGTCAAGATTAATCCCCGAACTGCTGTCAAGAATCCAGTGATGTTTGTTGTTTGGGTGGGGACAATTGTCACATTCCTCGTCACCCTTGATCCCAACTTGTTCGGCACAATCAAAGCAGATGTGAATCAGCAACGTCTGTTAAACGGGTTGATTACCTTTATTTTATTTTTTACAGTCGTCTTTGCGAATTTTGCAGAAGCTGTTGCCGAAGGACGGGGGAAAGCACAGGCAGATGCACTCAAAGCCACGCGCTCCGATACCAATGCCCGGAAAATGCTTTCTAATGGTTCAATACAAGAAGTAAATTCCACAGAACTAAGAAAAGGCGATCGCGTTAAGGTGATAGCCGGAGATATGATTCCTGCTGATGGAGAGGTGATGCAAGGCATTGGTTCTGTAGACGAGTCTGCAATTACCGGGGAATCTGCACCTGTTCTCAAGCAACCTGGGACAGATATTGCCAGTTCGGTAACGGGAGGAACGCGCCTGCTTTCCGATGAACTTGTCATTAGCATTACTGCCGATCCCGGTCAAGGCTTTATTGATCGTATGATTGCCTTAGTAGAAGGAGCAGAACGTACCAAGACTCCTAACGAAATTGCGTTGACAGTGTTACTTGCCGTACTGACTCAGGTGTTCTTGATTGTGGTGGCGACAATTCCTCCCTTCTCTGGCTACATCGCCAACTTTATTAGTACCATTTATGGAGCCTCTGCCGGTGACAGCTTGCGTACAGGTGCAAGTGTTGCCATCTTAATCTCACTGCTTGTGGCATTGATTCCCACCACCATTGGTGGTTTGCTAAGTGCGATCGGTATCGCGGGGATGGACAGAGTTGCTCAGTTTAACGTCATTGCCACTTCCGGAAGGGCGGTGGAAGCTTGCGGTGACATCAATACACTAGTACTTGATAAAACGGGCACCATTACTTTGGGTAACCGGATGGCGGATGAGTTTATACCCGTCAAAAATTACTCAGTCGAAGAGGTGGCGCGAGTCTCCCGAGCTGCTAGCGTCTTTGACGAGACGCCAGAAGGCAAGTCCATCGTGGCACTGGCAGAAAAGTACCAGATGGGAGTAGACTTTAATACCAACAATGCTGAAGGTGTAGAGTTTTCGGCAAAAACCCGGATGAGTGGCACCAATCTATCTGATGGCAAACAAGTCCGGAAAGGAGCAGTGGATGCGATTAAGGGATTTGTGCGTTCCCGAAATGGGAGAATTCCTGATGAGTTAGAAGCAGCCTTTGAAAAAGTTTCCCGGTTAGGAGGGACACCGCTTGCCGTTTGCCTAGATAACGAGATTTACGGTGTCATCTATCTGAAAGACATCGTGAAACCTGGTTTGCGCGAACGTTTCGACCAACTCCGCCGCATGGGTGTTCGTACTATCATGCTTACAGGTGACAACCGAATTACAGCTTCAGTGATTGCCCAGGAGGCAGGGGTGGATGATTTCATCGCCGAGGCAACTCCAGAAGACAAAATTGATGTAATTCGTACCGAACAATCTTCAGGGAAACTCGTAGCCATGACAGGAGATGGCACTAACGATGCACCAGCACTGGCGCAAGCAAACGTCGGCGTGGCAATGAACTCTGGAACGCAAGCAGCAAAAGAAGCTGCTAACATGGTAGACTTAGACTCAGACCCCACCAAGCTGATTGACTTGGTGACCATTGGGAAACAGCTACTGATTACCCGTGGTGCATTAACAACCTTCTCTATCGCCAACGACATCGCTAAGTATTTCGCCATCATTCCCACAATCTTTTCTGCAGCGGGAATCGGCGCACTGAATATCATGGGACTCAAGAGTGCCCAATCTGCTATCATCTCAGCGCTGATCTACAATGCCTTAATTATTCCCGCACTCATTCCTCTCGCACTCAAAGGCGTCAAGTTCCGTCCGCTCACAGCCGATCAACTCCTTCGACGCAACATCCTTATCTTTGGCGTTGGTGGTGTCATTGCCCCTTTTATTGCCATTAAACTCATCGACATCATCTTACCGTTATCTTAAGCTGTTAACACTATCAACTATCAATAAAATATGAAAGGTATTATCCAAGCATTAGAAGAAGTAAGCGAAATCTCGATTGAATGGCGCAGACACAAGCTGCCAGTGTATTTGTTTCTCGCAATGTGCTTCAACTTAGTAGTAGCACCTGTTGTGTACGGTGCTACCAGTCAGCAGTTTTCTCGAACTCAAGCTTGGGCATTAGGACTGTTAGGACTGGTTGCACTCAGTCTTTCAATATATCTATTTTTTGTAATGTTTGTACCGGAGAAATTTTAATGAGTTTTCCACGTGAAGCCAGCATAGCTATTCGTTCTACCGTTGTACTTTGGATCATTGGAGCTATTATTTATCCCTTTTTCATGATTGGGATAGGACAAGTCCTATTTCCATCTCAGGCAAACGGTAGTTTAATTAAAAATGCCCAAGGTCAAATTGTTGGATCGGCATTGATTGGTCAACCTTTTACAAGCGCTCGCTATTTTAACAGTCGTCCTAGTACCACCACCTACAGCACAGCCGATCCGAAAAAAGATAAAGACGGAGTGCTAAAAACTGGAGTATCTGGTGCGAGTAATCTTGCTCCTAGCAATCCGGACTTGCTTGCTCGCATCAAAGGTAAAAATGATCCAGATCCCAGCAAACAGCTTGAAGGTGACTTGAATCGTTTGAAGAAAGCAGGCATACAGCCAACTGCGGATTTAATTTACACATCTGCTTCCAGCCTTGATCCCCATATCACCCCCGAAGCAGCCATTGCACAAGTTGCACGTGTAGCAAAGGCACGAGGACTCCAATCCAACCAGATGGACACCTTGATTGCTCAAAACACCGATCATCGCTTTCTCGGTATCTTTGGTGAACCTGGAGTTAATGTCTTGAAGCTGAACCTTGCATTGGATAAGTTAAAGTCTGCCAGTTAATGGTTAATACTTGAGTAAAGTAAGTAGGTGAAAATCAATGAATGTTTGTAGTGAGTCCTATCAATGGCCAAAATCACTACTGAATAACCGTTATCGTATCCTCAAACCTATAAGTCATGATGGCGTTGGAAAAACTTTTCTTGCTGTCGATGAAAAATCCCAAGAAAACATAGACTCAATATGCAAACCTTGCATCATCAAACAATTATTTCCACAACGCCATCATGTCCACTGTCATCCGATAGCGGAGAAACTATTTCGGCAAGAATCTCTACTTTTATCTGAACTTAGCCAGCATCCACAAGTTCCTCTACTGCTAGACATCTTTGAGCAAAATGCACAGCAGTATATAGTCCAAGAATGGATTGATGGGCAAACCTTAGAAGAGGAATTAGCAAGAGAAGGAGTCTTCAATGAAGCCGAAATTCGGCAAATACTCCAAGAGATGCTGCCTGTCTTGCAGTTTTTCCACGATCATCAGGTAATTCACCGTGACATCAAACCTGCCAACATTATTCGTCGTCAAACAGATGGCAAACTGATTTTAGTAGATAATGGGATGTCAAAGTATGCCCCTAGTAGTGTTTTTGAAACAACTGGAAACCAGGTTGGGAGTGCGGAATATGCTGCGCCAGAACAAATTAGAGGCAAGGCTGTATTCACCAGCGATCTTTATAGTTTAGGTCTTTCTTGCTTACACTTGCTCACACAAATGTCACCATTTGACTTGCTTGATTGTAGTGAAGATGCTTGGCTTTGGCGATCGCACCTCACCACACCCATCAGTTCATCTTTGTCACAGATTCTCTGTAAACTGCTGCAAAAAGCCACCAAAAGACGCTATCAGTCAGCGACAGAAGTTTTGGGAGATTTAAATCCTTCCTCAAAGCAATTTGTACCATCAAATCTAACAGCCAGAATGAAAACAGATGATCAAGATTATGAAATTCCATACTTTGGTTCAAGCTGTATAGACAATTTACAGTACGCATCCACTATTTCTTACGCCGCTCAGATGAATCTTCCTTTGATTAATTCAATCACAGTCTTCGATCCGCAAACTCAGGAATGGTACTACTTACCAGGGAAGAAGGAAGTTAAAGAGATTGAACAGACAGTAACCGCATTCTTGATATTCTGGAGGCTATTGAGAGCGATCGCCACGACATCTCTTGTTTGGCTAACTATCCTCTGCCTTGCCTCTTCCATACAACCACATCCAACGGCAACAACTGTGAGAATCAATAATTTAAGGCTTTTTTGACCGATAAGAGCGTAAAATGACTTTTGTCACTGTTGATACACCTCTAATGTGTAATACTTCTGGATTACCCAACAATACCTATACTCGTTCTACTCGTTGCGGTAAGCATAAAATTTTCATTGGCATGGCTCCTGGTGTGGGCAAAACCTGTAAGATGCTTGATGAAGCTCACCGACTCAAACGAGATGGGATAGATGTAGTTGTAGGATGCTTGGAAACTCATGATCGCCAAGACACATTTCTCAAAGTTTTGGGCTTAGAGGTGATTCCATCAACGGCGATCGCTCATAATGGGTTAACATTGACAGAGATGAATACTGACGCGATTCTTGAGCGACAGCCTCAGCTCGTGTTGATTGATGAACTGGCACATACGAACGTTTTTGGATCACGTCGAGAGCAACGCTATCAGGATGTAGAAGCTATTCTGGCAGCAGGTATTGATGTCTACTCCACAGTCAACATTCAACACCTGGAAAGCCTAAGTCACCAAGTCACAAATATTACAGGAGTTGTTGTATTAGAGCGCATTCCTAATCGTATATTAGAAATTGCTAACGAAGTTGTGGTTGTGGATGTTACCCCCATGACATTGGAAAAACGGTTGCAGGATGGGAAGATTTATCCTCTAGAAAAAATTGAGCAGAAAGTACAAAGCTTCTTCCAACACCGTAATTTAGTTGCATTACGGGAATTGGTACTGCGAGAAGTTGCTGACAAGATTGAGGAGAGAGGAATTCGAGAAGCAACTCAACTCAATTGCAAACGTGAAAATTCAACCGTACAAATTTGTTGTGTGCACGAAAGAATATTGGTTTGTATTTCTACCGATCCAAACTCTCTGCAACTAATTCGCCGGGGTGCCAGATTCGCTGATCACATGAATGCACCACTCCACGTTTTATTTGTCAACAACCCTGACCGTTTCTTAACACAACAAGAAGCATATTATATTGAAAATTGCAAGCAACTTTCCCTTAAATTTAAGGGAAAGTTTTTGCAAGTAGCCGCACATAATACAGTAGAAGAAATCGTCAAGGTTGCAAAGTCATATCGGATTACTCAAGTCCTCCTAGGTCAATCTCGTCGCTCCTTCTGGCAAACTTTACTACGTGGATCTGTGGTTAACCAATTGGTGAGATCACTCACTAGCATTGACATTCATATCATCTCCATTGAAGAATAAGCCTTGAAGAAGGCAGCTATGCTGAAGGCAATTGGATAGGGATTCAGTTTTTGGCTTTAACTAAATCGGATAGATTGACGTATCCGCTCAATACATGAATATTTATTTGGTCTGCGATCGCACACCTGACTCAAAGATGATTGAAGACTTAGCTACTCATTTAACTATCCAATTTAAAAGCCACATTAGCGACATCCATACTTCTAATCATCTCTAGGAGACTTTTATAAGTAGAGGTATTTAATATGTATCGTTCAGAGTTCTTCCAAATACTTGTATCAGCAGAACATAGTTTTCATCAGAATACTTTAATGGAAGCCATAGTAGTTGAGCCAAGATATCATACCACCCAAAAAACAGAGATTAACACTTATGGACCACAGTTAGTTACTCCTATTTGCTTAATAACTGTTTGTGCGACCGCACTTTTCCTTTTTAGATCAAATTTTATAAAGTTTCCACGAAATAGCAAAGTAGCTATCTATAGTTTCCAGCAAGTACCTTGTACAAAATGTCAGTTTTTTAACAACAATCAACATCTTAGATGTGCTGTACACCCTTCTATTGTTTCAACAAAACAAGCGCTCAATTGCCCTGATTACTGTCAGAAAAGTAGCAAAAATGCAACAGAAACTATCGATAATAATGATTAAGCTCATCCCATCACTTTTAAAGATGAGATTTAGCGTCATTTATAGAAGCTATTCTGGCAGCAGGTATTGATGTCTATTCCACATTATCGCTATTAAATATTAAAATAAAACAACCCTTTCAGAAAAACGTAGAGGGTTGTTTATTTTAGGTCCTACAATTTTATAAATCCTGGAATCAACTCTTACGCCATAGCTTTATACTAAGGAGCAGGGAATGCAGGGAGAGAAAGAAGGCTTAACTTAACCGTATTGTACCCACACTGATATTAAAAGTTGGCAGGGTCGTCATCAAGTGCTAGTAAGAAATTAATCAGATCTGTTTGCTGTTGTGGATTAAACCCAGCCTGACTATCTACATAGAACTCATGACCTGTGCCATCCAGGTTACTGTGTTCTGGACTTAAAGCAGGATTCAATTTGTTAGCTCCCACAACTTTCTCACGAAGTGAGCGATCTAATAACGCACGTAAACTGCTAGCAGGATCGGCAGGTAAAGCTTGGCTGAGAGTACCAGTTAATCCTAAACCACTGAGGTCAACAACCTGAAATCTGCCATCCCGAAAAACCTTCAGGCTTCCTTCTCGCACTGCTGCACCGCCATCATGTAAATAGGGTGCGCTGAAATACAAGCCTCGTAAGGTTGTTGTTTTGTAACCACCATTCGGTAATATACCCGAGGGTAATGTTGTGGAATTCTCGGAGATTCCTTTCGTTGGTAAGTCCAGTACTTCTGCGTTAGCAGACACAGGAATGGTAGTATCAAAAGAGTATAATTTGGGTTCTACTAACAACTTATTCAGTCCCAACCGAGACTGAGCACGGGCTGAGTTAGTACCGATCTCATTAATAGGATGAGTTTTGTTGTCAGTAAAGAAGGGGGGAATATGGCAAGTTGCACAATTGGCTGTCTCAAATACTTTTGCCCCTCGTTCCACTGAACCACTTTTCAAAGCTTGCTTGTTTTCTGGTGTGCGGTTTGCAGGTGGTACTAAGCTATTTTGGAAAGCAGACATGGCATTGGCTGCAAAGAAGAATTTGCCACTGGCTATGTCATTGGATTTTTCACTATTGGGACTGAAAAATAAACCGTTAAATGTAGCTAAACTAGGATTCAGGTTGGGATAATCACCCGCATTAGGAGCAGGGACTTGGTCTTCCAATTCTGCTTAGAAAATACCTAGTTCTTGTTGCTTTTGTCGCAGCCATACCGAAGGCTTTACTCCATCCGGTAAACGTAACCTTGTGTCAGTAGCATTCTGAAGAAATGTACCAATATATACTTCTGAGTCAATCCCCAAGGTTTTTTCACTGAGTTGGGAAGCTGCTAAGAGATTGATTTCGGAAGAATGAACTGCACTGTTGAAAATACTAAGTCCGTTAAAAGGACCGACAGCAAACTCTCCACTAGCTGTATAGGGGTGATTCTGAAACGTGAAACCACTGGGAATTTGGGTGGTGTCGTTAATTCCATCTGGTGAACTCTCGAAATGACCGAAGGGTACATCCAATACCGCGTCATCGAAGGCTTTTTCCAATTTTTCCGGGTCAGGTAATTTTACCAGTTCACCTTTACTGTTAACAATAGTCTGACCATTACCTTGGTATTGAGGATCTAGAGGGTTAAAGTTCAACCGTGCGAACCCTGCGGCTGTATTTGGTGACAATGCAATCAAGAAAGGAATGGCGAGTTCACCATTTGGGACTCCTGCCAGAAGTTTACCTTCATTTGAAAGGGATGCATGACAAAGAGCGCAGCTAATTCCAATTGTGCCAGTTTTCTCGTCAGCTAAAAATCCCAAAGGAAAAGTTCCTCCCTTTTCCACTTTTAAACCTGTATTCAGGATAGTTCCAGCAGGAAAAGTCCGGCTGCCTAAGGTTATATCCTTCTGAATGATAATTTGTAAGTTTGTTGTTGGTTGACCACCCAACTTTGCGATCGCTGTTTTGATTTCTGGTAAGATGGTAGCAATACCTTGTGAAAAACCAAACACCGCTTGAAGACCAAAATTATCACCAATTTTCCGATTGAAGTATATATCTTCCCCTTTGCCGATTAATTCTTTAGTGATTTGAACTGCTCCTACCTTTTGATAGGAAACGGGATCGCCAGGGTTCAGTCCAAGCTGTTTAACTAGCTTGCCTGCTGCTTTAGGACTAAGCAGTTTACCAAAATAGTCATAATAACCGAATGGTTGAGTTGGAGCTGGTTGTAGAAGTTGGAAGTCATTTCTAGGGAACGTAGCAAAAGCTGGCTGGTTTCCCATCAAACTATTTGACAATAAAATACCAGCAAATACCATGATACAGATGTATACTAATAAGTATCTCCTGCTGGCTTTTTTCGCAAATAATCCCCTAAATAAACGATTTTTCGAGTTGATTTTCTGGCGTTCCATATATAGGATACCTGGAAAAGGGTTTACCATTTTATTAACACGCAAATCCAGTAATTATACGTAAAAGACATAAAAATTTATTTGAGATGACTTAAGAGCCAAGGAAATTACTTTCGTGTCTGCATTCCGACTTTTTCATTACCTACTAGGTCGTGATTGGACTCGATATGAGTCTTTTCCGTGAGGGAAAGGGGTGTGAATCCCTTGGCGGAGAAGCCTCCGCTTACTACTCCCTTTGCGATCCTAAGAATACCGATTAAAAACCCCACACGCACGCCAAGGACGCAGAGAAATAAGATAGGTAATCTTACACTCAATAACGGGAGTAAACGACCATTTCAGGTCGCGCGGGCAGGTAAAGAGTCACCTTTGAGTTTGAAGGGAAGGGCTTGCACCTTCATCTGATTACTAAAGTTCAGCCATTTGTTGGCTGGGTTGCTTATGTGTGGGCTTTATGCCCTGATTCGGCAACCAACGAACCGTACATGACCATTATCGTCCGGCTGATTGGGGAAGGCTTGGAAGTCTCCAATTTCAGCTTGTCGCGCTCGCGCCATAAGTTTATGGTGTTGCGACTGATATTAAACACAGGACTAGATCAGCTTTTCTTTAAACCATCTAACTCAATGGCTTGAATGAATGACCTTTTGACTTATGTCGTAACTTTCGGGTTTGGGCATATGTATAGCGACTACCAGAGGATTCGCTTATGCGCGAGCTTTGCGTCAATAATCGCGCAAAGCTCGCCGGACAGAATCTTCTGGTAGGCTCACTTTGCCTCAAAATGCCCTAAGATCGTCGTACTTAGTAAGGGATTTTGTGTAAGGTTGTCCGTTTTTGGCTCTTACTCTCCCAACCCCTTCACCCCCTTTGAAATGATGATTATTAAACACGAGTTAATTTATTTTCTGGAAGTCTTTTAGCAAGGTGTATCATGTTTTAACGAAGCACTATTAGTTCCCATACAGGTGTGCCATCTTGGTTTTGGAGCTTTGCAAAATTAATCTTTTTGCTGAAGTCATTAATATCTACGTCTAATAACCATTGTAAGCGAAAGCGTTCTGACATCAAGACAGTACAGCCACGATTGGTAGTCATAGCACGCTTCGCTAAAGACTCAACTGCCTGAATCACGTTTCCGATATAGTCAATTCCGTGGGATCTCCATACTCGGCTCACTGAACCGTGTTCAAGAGCAATGATATGACGTGCTTCAATATTTTTAATATTAAAGTCTTTATTCAGTTCGCGCTGAATTGCTTCCGCACACATAGCAGCAGAACTTGGATTATAGAAAAGTGCGATGTAGCCTGCTAATCCAGCTGTATTCACTACATCACCGTTGGTCTTACTGACCTCCTCAGCAATAATCATGTCATAATCATGAACTAGTTTCTCCTTTTTCTTGGGGTAATCAATCAGCGCTGTGCGCATTACAAAGAAATTATCCGTCGAAATCTCCGTGTAACGACTTACTTTCACACAAATACTTTGGACGTGATGCTTTATTAGAGGACGCAATTTGTCTACATGTTCTTGTAGCTGGTATATCCCCATTTCTACACCATTGTTTTCCCCATCTAATGTATACCCAGCCCTGGATTTTGAATCTTGAGGGTTGGCAATGAAAGAACACTCGATCCTGGGAGGCAGATCTCCTGTAGTCTTCTCGTTCCAAAACACAACTGCGTTGATCTCCTTGACATCTCGTCCGATCTTTCTAGAAAGTTGATCGACTAGTTGTCTCAGACGCTGCAAATCAGTAAACGAACGAAGGAAGTAGAAGTATTTTGTGGGAGGATTACGCTCCCAAAGATTGTACCGCATCGCTTCAAAGAATTCGTCAAATCGATCACCTAGAAAATTTGGAGCAACGACCCAAAACTCTTCAAGGTTATCGAATTCCTTTTCCCACCTACTCAGATCTTGGCGCGTGAGACTTCTCCTATACTGATCCGGATAATTTGTTGTAGAAGAGTCTATGTCATCAGCCTTCCAAATTCCTAAAACCTGCTCTACTAACATTCTGTGATAGGCGCTTGGGGCAACGTGACGAAGTAGTTTGTGAAAAGATTTATACTGGCGCAGGAACTCATTATAATGCTCTGGTGTTTCCAGTTTAAGGAATGAATTCGATCTGTATGACCACCGATCGTTTCTCTTGAATAGAAACCATCCACCTACTTCCATTTCCGCTTCCCTAGATAATTCCAAAAGCAGCTTGAAATCCAAAGGTTTAGTCTCTGTATCACCAGTTTCATTCGGTATATCAATTTGATGATGAACCTCAAGTAGATTTTGTTCAAAGACAAAGTTAGGCAAGCTAATCAGGTTTGCTGTTAGATCCGTAAAGTCTATAAAGCTTAACGCTCCCTTTGTATTAATAAAACCAACCTCTTTCTCAATTTCTACTACAGAGCCAGGATAAGCTGAAAGAAGCTTCAGGAGTTCAGGTATTTTATCAATATAGCTCACCCCTCCAGCATTTAGCTTTGCAGTAATCAAAAACGAAAAATCCTCTACTCCTTGTCGCTCTGGAGTATGCCTACCGTAGATGTCAGGTTTTATACTTCGCTGGGGTCCAGCGCTCCAATCTCTTATTTCAGCGGTTTTGAACTCGAAATGCCAGTCAGACAATTTATTGGTGATTTCCTTCCAATTCAATCGTCCACTTCCATCAACATGCAGATGTAGTTGTTCAAGTTGGTGATCAAAGAAGTTCATCTTTCTTAAAAATTAAAGTAACTTATGCACTACTAGGATATAGATTCAGCGACAGTGTTGGCGAATTCGTAAAATAGCTATGCTTGACTGATGAGTTCAGTATGTATTATAAAATAATACATATCAAACCATAATCCTACTTTTGCTTGCCAATTGGGGATTACTAATTGTATAGCCTTACCTAAAAAGGTTGCCTCCTCACTACCCGAAACCCAATGTTGAAGCTACTGTGCGTTGAGGGGGACCAGTAGCGATAAGCGCAACGGCAGTTCTCAGGATAGGAGTGCCATGAACCACCGCGTAGCAGTCGCATTTGATTATCAGTATTATAATCTTTCAGCCACGCACTGCCATCTCTGGGCGCTCCCTCATAATTTATATGCAAAGTATCTGCACACCATTCCCAAATATTACCGTGCATATCGTATAACCCGAAAGCGTTGGCGGGGAAGCTTCCTACTAGAGTCGTTTGCTCTCGATACTCTCCTTTATCACCATGATTATAAATGTAGTTACCGTTATAATTTGCCAACTCAGTCGTAATTGTCTCGCCCAAATGAAAGGGTGTAGTAGTACCAGCACGACAGGCGTATTCCCATTCGACTTCGCTAGGAAGCCAATAATTTCGTTTTGTTATTTGCGATAATCTCTTACAGAATTCAACGGCATCGTACCAGCATATACATTCTACAGGACGATTATCACCGTTAAAAAAAGAGGGGTTGCGATTGAGGTCAATGTCCACTTTGGGGAGGGCCGCTACCACTTGCCACTGCACCTGGGTTACAGGATATTTTCCCATAAAGAAGGGTTCGACAGTTACTTGCTGCTGAGGTCGTTCTTCGTCATAACTTTCCGCTTCAGTTTCAGGTGAACCCATTAGGAACTCATCGCCGGGCATGTATACCACTTCCAAGACGACACTATTGCCAATATCTTCAGTAAAACCTTGTGCTTTGCGGCGATCACTATTGACGCGAACGCTGTTACCATCTGACGACTCACTCTGAATATCCACAGTCGCCATATCAAACTCAAACACCTGCAATGATATAGATGTTGAAGGTGTAGTAGTCAGCAAACTAACTTCTTCTGGATTAAGTAAGTCGAGGGGAAATTTTACAAGTATGTGACAAATAATTAAGCGGAAGA
>JAQYWN010000980.1 GCA_029379265.1 Rhizonema sp. NSF051 | reverse complement strand
TTAAAGAATCTATTAGTATAGCTTTAGCTTTAACAATCAATAATTTAGCCGGTGGTATCGGAGCCGGACTTTCAGGGGTGGATGTGAATATTACAAGTTTTTTAACCTTTGTATTGAGTTTGTTAGCGATTCTATTAGGCTATGCTCTTGGCGAAAAGTTCACCTCAAGGATGTCTGGCAAGTGGGCAGGAATTGTATCGTCATTGCTGATTATCTCTATCGGAGTATTTGAATACTTTAAATAAGGTGAGAGCAAATAAAGCGCAATATTATGGAGTCGTATCAGATGCAATTATAAAAGTTAACTTTAAAACAATTTAAGTCAAATCTTGAACCCTGACTTAAGTACTGTTCGTGTTGACTACGAACTTCTCAAAGTTATACTGCACACGGGCATAAACTGCACTTTGTAGAGCATCACTATACCCAGTTTAAAATCTAAAATGAATAAGGAATTAGCTCAAGTTATGCCCGCGCAAAGTATAAATACTACTTGGATTAGGTTTTTGCCAAACCTAGCACATTACCAATAGAACGACCTAGATTATGCGGTTCCATTGCGTCCATAACAGCAGTGGGTTCATAACCGCAGTGCATCATGCAATCTGTACACTTAGGATTGCCACTCTTTTGACCGTATTGACTCCAATCAGTTTTGTCCAAAAGTTCTTTAAAGGTCGCGTAATGACCTTCGTTCATCAGATAGCAAGGCTTCTGCCAACCGAGAACGCTATAACTAGGACTACCCCAAGGAGTACATTCGTAATCCTTTTCACCTGTCAGAAAATCTAAAAAGAACGGACTGTGATTGAAGTTCCAATTTTTCTTGCCAGCTTTGAAAGGTGTCAGAATTTCGCGGAAAAGGGCGCGTGTCTGTTCGCGCATGAGAAAACGTTCTTGATCTGGTGCCCATTCGTAGCTGTAACCAGGAGAAACTGTAATGCCGTCAGTGTTGAGTGTCCCTAGGAAGTCAAAGAACTCCTGCATTTTTTGTGGATCGACACCGTCAAATATTGTTGTGTTAGTCACGACACGAAAACCTTTGGCTTTAGCAGCGCGAATAGCTTTAACTGCAGTATCGAAAACACCTTTGCGATCAACACACTCATCGTGCCATTCCCGCCACCCATCAAGATGTACGTTAAAAGTCAGATAAGGGGAAGGTTTAAATTTACTCAGGCTTTTTTCTAGTAACAAGCCATTGGTACAGAGGTAAATGATTTTTTTACGTTGCACCAATCCTCGGACAATTTCATCTATTTGGGGATGCAGTAGAGGTTCTCCTCCTGGAATGGAGACAACAGGCGCACCACACTCTTCGACTGCTGCAAAGCACTGTTCGGGAGTTAGATTTTGTACCAGTACTTCTTTGGGATGCTGGATTTTACCACAACCAACACAGGCAAGATTACACCGAAACAGAGGTTCTAACATCAAGACTAAGGGAAAACGTTTCCGCCCAAAAAGACGTTGGGTAACTAGATATTTCCCGACTTCCAAAACTTGTTGTACGTGTATTGCCATCGCTCTTATCACTCCTGTATTGTTATTTGTTGGTTGTTGGTTGTTGATTGTTAAAAATTTTCATTAACCACTAACTCTTAACCATTAACCATTAACCATTAACCATTAACCACCAACACTTCCCTTGACATATCCTTGAGTCACAAACCAATCTACAGCATCTTGGAGTGCTATGTTCAAAGGAGATTGTGGGAGACTTAATTCCCGAACAGCCTTTGAAGCATTGTAGTACATGGGTTGCATTGCCATACGCACGCCATCTAAGGGAACGGATGGTGGTTTACCAAGTGGTGCGAGAATTTTTTCATCAACCCAAGCAACGCTTAAAGGTAACCAGGCTGGTACAGCTTGTTGGGGCGCACTTAAACCTGTTATCTGAGCGAGTTGATCGAGTAGTTGCTTGAGAGTTAGGTTTTGGTGTCCCAAAATGTAGCGATCGCCCGACTTTCCCCTTAGTAAAGCCAATAAATGTCCCCACGCGACATCTCGTACATCAATAAAATTTAATCCAGTATCCATATACACGGGCATTTCTCGGCGCAAAAACCGCAGTATAATATCTCCCCCGGTTGGGGTAGGTTTTATATCCATTGGACCAATGGGAGTACTGGGATTGACCACAACAACCTCTTGACCGGCACCTGCTGCGTGCATAGCTTCTTGTTCACCCAAGAACTTAGACTGCTTGTAGTAACCAATAAGTTCCTCTAAAGGACTTTGATGTGTTTCATCTACGACCAAACCAGCTTTACCCACCCCAATTGCAGCCACCGAACTGGTATAAACAGTACGTTCAATTC
Organism: Rhizonema sp. NSF051; assembly: GCA_029379265.1. GTDB lineage: Bacteria > Cyanobacteriota > Cyanobacteriia > Cyanobacteriales > Nostocaceae > Rhizonema. The sequence continues at coordinate 373 of JAQYWN010000980.1, read as the reverse complement.
CCGCTTTTTGAGCGGATGCCAATACATTGCGTGTACCGAGAACATTGTGACGGTAAAGCGCTTCTTGGTCTTTTTGCCAAAGCGAATAATGAGCAGCGACATGAAACAGATACCGACAACCCATCATCTGCTGCCATAAATCTGGGTCATTAAGGTCGCCTGTTACAATTTCAACATCTAATTTTTTCAGGTTTTCCAGTCTGCTGTTGGAACGTACTAGTGCTTTTACTGTGTATCCTTCTTGTATTAGTAACTTTACCAAGTTAGCTCCAACAAAACCCGTACCACCTGTGACGAAAACCCTTCTAAATTTTGGATCACTCAACGTAGAATTTCCCTAATTTTTTATGTAAAAATTATGAATAATGTAGTG